>DATJVF010000219.1:0-2110 GCA_035501995.1 Anaeromyxobacteraceae bacterium | reverse complement strand
GTCGCGACCTCTCCGACCCGAACCTCATCCACGCCTTCGCCGAGGAGTGCGGGACCCTCGACCGCCTCGACAAGCTGTACCTGCTCACCTACGCCGACATCGCCACCGTCGGACCGAGGACCTGGACCGACTGGAAGGCGCGCCTCCTCCGCGAGCTCTACGAGAAGACCCGCGAGATGCTCGGCGAGGGGGTGGAGCGGCGCCCGGAACCCGGCACCGCCGAGGCGGCGGCGCGGGCGCGGGTGGCGGCCGCCTTCGCCGGCCGAGCTCCGGAGAAGCGGGTGGCGCGCTTCCTCGCCGCCATGCCGGCCCGCTACTTCCTCACCGCCTCCCCCGCCCAGGCGCCGCGGCACCTCCGACTCCTCGGGTTCGGCAAGGAGATGGCCTTCGCCTCGAGCGTCCGCCACCGCCCCGCGCTCGGCCACTCCGAGCTGTGCGTGACCGCGCCCGACCGGCCGGGGCTCCTCGCCCTCCTCGCCGGGGTGCTGGCGGCCCACCGCATCGACATCCACCACGCCGAGGTGTTCAGCACCTCCCCGGACGAGCGTGCGCTCGGCTGGCTAGCTGGAAGAGCGCTGGACCTCTTCGAGGTGCGCGGACCGGAAGGGGGGTCCCTCGAGCCCACGAGGTGGAGGGCCGCGCGCCGCGACCTCCACCGCGTGCTGGCGGGAGAGGAATCGCTCGATGCCCTGCTCGCTCGCAGGCTCAAGGCCTCGGCGCTCCCCCAAAAGCCGCTACCGCGCGTCCCGACCAAGGTGCTCATCGACAACGACGCCTCGCGGGACCACAGCGTCATCGACGTGGTCACCGCCGACCGGGTGGGCCTGCTGCACACGCTCGCCCGCACCGCCTTCGAGCTCGGCCTCTCGGTCGACCTAGCGCGCATCACCACCGAGGGGAACCGCGCCACCGACGCTTTCTACGTGCGGACGCCCGACGGCCGGAGGCTCGAGGGCGAGCGCGCCGAGGACGTGAAGCAGGCCATCCACGCGGCGCTCGCTCGCCCGTCCGCCTGAAGCTCCCCGATTGGGATGTCCCCGCTCCCGTTGGGGAGCATCGACCGGGCGCCTCCCGGACCGCGCCCTTGTGCGTCCGGCGTCGCGTGGCCAGCCTATGCAGGGTCGGGCGGAGGGGAGGGGAGCGATCATTTGGTGAGGCGTGCGGCAGAGTTCCACTTCGGCATCGTCACCGCCTGGCCCGAAGAGGATTGGCACAGTCGCCGGCTCACCGCTGCCTGTGCCCGCCGGGGCCATGCGGCCTGCGTCGATCCCAGCACGCTCTCGATGTTCCTCGGGGAAGGTGCGCCCAAGGTGTGTCGGCCGCTTTCGAGGTCCTCGGGGTTCGACGCCTGGGTCCTCGCCCGGGGCCTCGGCCCGCGCGGTGACCCGGACGTCCAGTTCGAGATCTACCGGGCCCTGGAAGGGACGGGGGCCCTGGTCGTGAACCGCATCGACGCCTTGCTCGCGGCCCAGGACAAGCTGCGCACCTCGTGGCTGCTACGGCGCGCGGGGGTACCCACCCCGGTCGCGGCGGCGGCCCAGACCCGGCAGGCCGCCCTGGCCGCGCTCGAGGTGCTCGGGACCGCGGTGCTGAAGCCCATCGCCGGCTCGCTCGGCGAGGGCGTGGTGCGCGTGCGGGCGGACCGGCGGGGACGCCGGGAGGTCGCCGAGTGGGTCGAGCGCCAGGGCGCCGTCTACCTGCAACGCTACGTCGCCCACCCGGGAAGGGACGCCCGGCTGTTCGTGGTGGGCGACCGGGTGGCGGGAGCGATGGAACGCCTCGCCCCGCCGGGCGAGTGGCGGACCAACGTGGAGTTCGGGGCGCGCGTCCGCTCGCTGGCGCCGGACCGGCCCACCGCCGTCGTGGCCTGCCGGGCAGCGCGCGCGCTCGGGCTCGACTGGGCGGGGGTCGACCTCGTCGCCGGGCCGGACGGCCCGACCGTGCTGGAGGTCAACGGGAATCCGAGCTGGGCAGGGATCCTCGACGCCACGGGCGAGGACATGGCCGAGCCCATCGCCGAGCACGTCCTGGCTCGCGCGCTGCGGCGGGCAGGGGGAGTTGCTGTTAACCCAGAGCAGTCGAGGGCGAACCATGGCTGAAGAGAAGAAGG
>DATJVF010000218.1:0-3289 GCA_035501995.1 Anaeromyxobacteraceae bacterium | reverse complement strand
GGCGGCTCGAAGGTGGTGAGGATGGGAATGGCGTGGCGCTGGACCTGGGACACGCGAGCCTCCCACGAAGGCGGGTGCGGGCAGGGTAGCACGTCGGTGCTGCAAAGGGCGGCCAACGTCCCGGGGCCGGGCGGACCGGGCGCTTTCTTGCCCCGAGCCGGCCCGGCCGAAAATCACTTCACGGGGCGCGGGGGCGCGGAAGGCGGAGCCGCGGCGGCCGAAAACAGCTCGAACCCCATGATGCTCCCCTCGGCCATGGTGGTGGGGAGAGCGTCGATCGTGAGTTCGTCCACGACCCCGTCCCTCAGGGCGAGGCTCCGCCGGGCGAGGAGATCGGCGAGCCGGAAGCTCCCGCTGCCGAGGTCGAACGGGGGGTCCGCGGCGTGGGCCACCCGCCGGAAGACGTGGGCCGACACGACCCGCTCGTCGTAGGAGTTCGCGGCCACGACGAAGCTGGCCTCGAGGCGGGCGAAGTTGCCCCGCTGCGGAGGGGTCAGCAGACGGCGGCCGTCGGGGAGGGAGACCGTCACGAAGAGGTCGCCGGGTGGGCCTCCGCCGCGGACGCGCACGGTCCGGAGGCGGACGGCAAAGCGATGGACCACGACCCGGTCGAGCCCGTCGCGCGCGAAGCCTCGGTCGAGCCCGCTGTCGAGCGCCGTCCGGTAGGCCCGCTCCGCGCCACCGAAGTCGCGGCGTGCCACGGCGGCGTCGCCCTCCTGCAGGAGGCTCGTATAGCGAGAGAGCTCCCGGGCCCGGCTCATGGGCCTGATGGCAACGGCCTCGTCGTAGCGCGCTCTCGCCTCGGAGAGCTGGCGAGCGGCGAGGAACCGGTCGCCCTCCTGGGCCAGTCGCTCTGCCTCGGCGTCCTTGAAGCTCTCGTACTCGGCCTTCACCGCCTCGAGGTGCGGGCCGACCCCGGGATCGAGCCGGGTCGCCCGGGAGAGCAGGTCGATGGCCTGCGGGTACTGGCGCGCCGCCCGGTACCGGTCGGCCTCGTGGGCGGCTGCCGCCACCGCCGACGGGACCAGGGAACGCGCCGCGGCCTCGACCGCCGGATCCTGGGTGGCGGTGCGCGCCGCCTCGATGAGCTCCATGGCACGCGCGCTCTCGCCACGGGCGAGGGCCTCGCGGGCGTGGGAGAGCCTCTGCCGGCCCGCCTCGCGGCCGGCGTCCCGCCTGAGGGCGGCCATGGTCGCGTCCCCGGGGTCGAGTCCGAGCGCGTACTGCGACTCGGACAGGGCGCACTCCCAGTCCTGGCCCACCGCGCAGGCCTGTGCCGCCCGCCGGGATTCGGCCAGGGCGTGGGTCCTCGCCTCCTGGTACTTCGCCTGTAGATCCTTCTGGTCGGGATCGGACTGTAATGCGCGGGCATACTCGCGCTCGGCAGTCTTCCAGTCGCCCACCGCCCCGGCGCGGTCTCCGGCCTTCTCGTGAGCGGCGCATCCGGCGAGAAGCAAAAGGACAGCGGCGAAAGCGACTCGGCGCATGCGATCCTCCGGGAAGCGGACCTGCGGCGCAGGTCCGTCATTCACAGTAGGAGAACGCGACCCACCCCGGCAAGGTCGAGCGTGTGCGCTGGGGTAGGGGCCTCACCGACGGCGGGGAGGCGGGGTGGCAGTGCGCGGGTCGTCCGGCCAGGCGTGCCGCGGGTATCTTCGGGAGAGCTCCCGCCGGAGCGCGGGGTAGTGGCGCTCCCAGAATCCGGCCAGGTCGGTCGTCACCTGCTGGGCCCGGCCGTTGGGCGCGAGGAGATGCAGGACCAACGGAACCCGGCCCCCGGCCAAAGACGGTCCCTCTGCCATCCCGAAGAAGTCCTGCAGCCGGCTCTCCAGCCACGGTGGCCGGCCCGCCTCGTAGTGGACCGGGACGCTGCGGCCTCCGGGCAGGGTCACTCGCTCGGGCGCCAGGCGCTCGAGCGCCGCCCGAGCGCGGGGATCGAGGCGGCGGAGCAAGAGGCCGGGAAGGTCGGCCTCGCGCAGCTCGGCGAAGCTCCGGCGCCCGGCCGTGGCTTCGGAAAGGGCGAGGGCGAGGTCTTTCTCGGACACGGGGAGGATGCCGGCCTCGGGCGCGTGCTCGGCCAAGAAGGCGAGCCTCGAGAGAAGCGCATCGAGCACCCCCTCCGGCGCGAAGGACCTTATCCCGCGCGAGAGCGCCTCCTCGCAGAGCCGGCCGGAGACCTTGGCCGGGTCGGGGTTCTTGGCCCGACGCTCCTCCAGGGCGAGGTCCCGGTACATGAGCCGCTCGACGGCCTCGACCCGTTCTGCCTCGGCGTTCCACGAGACGGCCTCCTCGTAGCGGAGTGCGCCGGGAAAGAGATCGAGGAGCATCTCCTGGGTCACCGCGCTTGCGATCCGGACTCGGACCTCTGGGCCGCGCCCGCCCGCCGCCCGGAGGTCGCCGCGGCGCTCCTCGGCGTCGAGGGCCACGAGGAGGGGCGCCTCTCTCACCACGCAGGACGGATCGAGCCGGGCGCTGCCCCCGCCCGAGAGCACCACCTCGTCCGACCCGGGATCGCGACGGCGCGCGACGCGATCCGGGTAGGCCGCAAGCGTGGCGTAGAGGAGGGCCTCCTCGATGGCGGCGCCTTCGGATGGCCGGGCGCCCCTCTCACTCGAGAGGAGCGCCGCGAGCTGCCGCCGGGAGCGCTGAACCGCCTGTGCCGCGCCCGGCGAGACCGAGAGCCGGCGGAGCCGGTCGGGGTCGAAGCGGGCTCGGGCCGCCTCCTCGAAGAGGTGGGCCAGCTCCAGGAGATCCGAGTCGCCCGTGGGGGGCAAGGCGCCGCCGCTCAGCGGGCGCCGCTCGCGCAGGTCGCGCTCGCCGAGCAGGGCGACGAAGAGGGCCCCCTCCGGGCCAACGCCCCGGTCGGCGGCCTCGACCGCGAGCCGAGCCAGCCGGGGGTGGACCGGGAGCGCGAGCAGGCGTCGGCCGACCGGGGTGAGCTCCCCGCCGGCGCCGAAGGCACCGAGCCGCTCGAGGAGGGTGCGGGCAGCGAGGAGGGCCGGCGCGGGCGGCGCCTCAAAGAGCTCGAGCTCGCCCTCCTCGGGCGGCCCGGTGGCGGGGCGGAGGCCCAGTCCGGCGAGGGTCAGGACCAGCTCGGTCAGGTCCTCGCGAAGGATCTCCGGCACGTCGAACCCGGGGCGGGTGTCGTGGTCGTGGCGCGTGTAGAGCCGCAGGGCGCGCCCGGCACCGGTGCGGCCGGCTCGCCCGGCTCGCTGGGCCGCAGAAGCCCGGCTCACCTTGCGCACCTCGAGGGTGGGCAGCCCGGACCAGGGCGAGTGGGAGGCCACGC
>DATJVF010000217.1:0-6892 GCA_035501995.1 Anaeromyxobacteraceae bacterium | reverse complement strand
AGGCGCCCGAAGAAGGGGGCGTAGACGCCCTCCACCCGCGTGTCCTGGTCGATGAGGATGCCGAGGCCGCCCCCACGGCGGAAGAGCCGGAGGAGACCGCGCGCGGTCCCGGGATCCTCCCGCCAGAGGGTCTCGAAGCCGAACTCGGCGCGCGCCCGCTGCATGGCCCGGTCGAGCCAGGGCTGCGAGGTGTGCCGGGCCACCACCGCCCCCGGCTGCACGATCCTGGCGAGGCGCAGGGCGAGGAGCTCCCAGTTCCCGATGTGGCCGGCCACGAAGACGAGCCCGCGCCCGCGGGCGTGCGCCCGGCGGACGACCTCCTCGGCGCCCGGCGCGAGCGAGACGTAGCGCTCGAGGTCCCTCGCGTTCCGGCGCAGGGTGGCGATCTCCATCGCCACCTGGCCCAGGTGGACGAGGCTCGCGCGGGCGAGCGCGCGGCGCTCCTCGAGGCTCTTCTCCGGGAAGGCGATGGCGAGGTGCTCGAGCATCCGGGCGCGCTCCCGGCCGGCGAGGAGGAAGGCGGCGCGCCCGACGAAGGCCCCGAGGGCGAGCGCCGGGCCGAGCGGCAGGGCCGAGATGGGGAGCGCCAGCGCGCGCAGGACCTGGGCGCGGACCCACCGCTTGAGCCGTTTGCGCAAGGGCACCGCCATGGCGGCGCGAAGCTAGCACGCCCTTCGCCGCCTTTCAGCCGGCCCGGCCCCTCGTGGACCGGCGCCTGGCGGGACGCCCCGACGGCTCGCGGGCCCTGACCGCCGCACGGGCCCTCGCCAGGAGGAGGAGGTCGCACAGCTCCCGCACCGCCCCGCGCCCCCCGCCGCGCTCCGCCACGAAGCGCGCCCTCGCCCTCACCTCGGGATGGGCGTCGGCCGGGCAGGCGGAGAGGCCCACCCGGGCGAGGAGCGGGAGGTCGTTGACGTCGTCGCCCATGTAGGCGACCGCCTGGTCGGGGAACCTTCGGGAGGCGATCCGCTCATAGGCGGCGAGCTTGTCCTTCTGCTCGAAGGCGAGGTGCCTGAACCCGAGCTCGAGGAGCCGGCTGCGGGCGAGGGCTCCCCGTCCCGAGATGACCCCGAGCTCGAGGAACCCGCGGACGAGCACGAGCCCGTGCCCGTCCTTCACGTCGAAGGCCTTCAGGGCCTCGCCCTTCTCGCCGTAGTAGAGCCGCCCGTCGGTGAGGACCCCGTCGACGTCGAGGAGGAGGAGCCGGATGCGGGCGGCGCGCCGGACGAGCTCCGCCCCGTACCGGCCGGCGCGCACCGCCCTCATGGCTGGCCGAGCGCCCGGCGGATGCGGAGGACGTCCCCGATGAGCGCGTCCGCCGCGGCGAAGTCCAGCGAGTTCGGGCCGTCGGAGAGGGCGCGCGCGGGGTCCTCGTGCACCTCGAGGAAGAGGGCGTCGATGCCCACCGCCGCCGCGGCGCGGGCGAGCGGCGCCGCGAAGGCGCGCTCGCCCCCGCTCGCGTCCCCGGCCGCGCCGGGCAGCTGCACCGCGTGGGTGGCGTCGAAGCAGACCGGCGCCCCGAACGCCCGCATCTGCACGAGCCCGCGCATGTCGATCACCAGGTTGCCGTAGCCGAAGGAGGCCCCTCGCTCGGTGAGCAGCACGTTCTCGTTGCCCGCCTCCCGGCACTTGGCGAGCACGTGCCTCATGTCGCGCGGGGCGAGGAACTGCCCCTTCTTCACGTTCACCCCCCGCCCGTGGCGGGCGCAGGCCATGACGAGGTCGGTCTGGCGGCAGAGGAAGGCCGGCACCTGCAGGACGTCCACCACCCGCCCGGCCGGCTCCGCCTGCCAGGCCTCGTGCACGTCGGTGAGGCACGCGAGGCCGGTCTCCGCCTTCACCCGGCTGAAGGTAGAGAGACCGGCCTCGAGGCCCACCCCGCGGTAGCCGTGGACGCTCGTGCGGTTGGCCTTGTCGAAGCTGGCCTTGAAGAGGACGGGGAGGCCGTGGCGGGCGGCGAGGGCCTTCACCTCGCGCGCGTGGGCGAGCGCCTGCGCCTCCGACTCGAGGACGCAGGGGCCGGCGATGAGGAGCAGGGGACGCTCGTCCCCCACCTCCACCCCTCCCAGCACTGCTCGGACCCGGTTGGCCAAGGGGACTCTCCTCGCGCGGTCGCCCTGGCCGTCAGGCGCCCTTCCCGACCGCGTGCTTCTTCACCTCGGCCCCCCCGCTCTGGCCGCGGGCGTCGCGGTAGGCGACGGCCGCCCCCACCAGGCCGGCGAAGAGCGGGTGCGGACGGAAGGGCTTCGACTTGAACTCGGGGTGGAACTGGCAGCCCACGAAGTGCGGGTGGTTGTTGAGCTCGATCATCTCCACCAGGCCGAGGTCGGGGTTCATGCCGGAGAAGACGAAGCCGGCCTGCTCGAACTGGCTGCGGAAGTCGTTGTTGAACTCGAAGCGGTGGCGGTGGCGCTCGTGGATGAGGTCGGCCCCGTACAGCTCGCGCGCCTTGGTACCCGGCTGGAGCCGGCAGGGGTAGCTGCCGAGCCGCATGGTGCCCCCCTTGTCCTCCACGCCCACCTGGGAGGCCATGAGGGTCACCACCGGGTAGGCGGTCTTGGGGTCGAACTCGAGGGAGTTGGCGCCCTCGAGCCCGAGCACGTCGCGGGCGAACTCGATGACCGCCATCTGCAGGCCGAGGCAGATCCCGAAGAAGGGCACCTTGTGCTCGCGGGCGTAGCGCACCGCCATGACCTTGCCCTCGGTCCCGCGCACCCCGAAGCCCCCCGGCACCAGGATCCCGTCGGCCTTCTCGAGGGCATGGAGATCGCCCTCCTCCAGCTTCTGCGAGTCGATGAAGATGTGGCGGACCTTGACGTCGGCGGCGATGCCGCCGTGGACCAGCGCCTCGTTGAGGCTCTTGTAGCTCTCGGCCAGCTCGACGTACTTGCCGACCACCCCGATCGACACCTCGCCGCGGCGGGGGTGCTGCACCTTCTCCACGATGGATTCCCAGCGCTCGAGCCTGGGAGCCCGGCTCCAGATGTTCATGAGCTCGGCGAGCTTGTCGTCGAGCCCCTCGGCGTGCAGGGCGAGCGGTACCTCGTAGATGGAGGCCACGTCCTTGGCGGTGAAGACCGCCGACGGGTCGACGTTGCAGAAGAGCGCGATCTTGTCCTTCATCTCGCGCGAGATCTCGCGATCGGAGCGGCAGAGCAGGATGTCGGGCTGGATGCCGATCTCCCGCAACTCCTTCACCGAGTGCTGGGTGGGCTTGGTCTTGAGCTCGCCGGCGGCGGCGATGAAGGGGACGAGGGTCAGGTGGGCGTAGACCACGTTCTCCTCGCCCACGTCGTACTTCATCTGCCGGATGGCCTCGAGGAAGGGCAAGGACTCGATGTCGCCCACCGTGCCGCCCACCTCCACGATGACGATGTCGGCCTCGCCGGCCGCCTCGCGGATGACGGTCTTGATCTCGTCGGTGATGTGGGGGATGACCTGGACCGTCTTGCCGAGATACTCGCCACGCCGCTCCTTCTGGATGACCGCGTTGTAGATGCGGCCGGTGGTGTAGTTGTTCCCCCTCGTCATCTTGGCGTTGGTGAAGCGCTCGTAGTGCCCGAGGTCGAGGTCGGTCTCGGCCCCGTCGTCGGTGACGTACACCTCGCCGTGCTGGAACGGGCTCATGGTGCCCGGGTCGACGTTGATGTAGGGGTCGAGCTTCAGATGGGTCACCTCGAGCCCGCGGTTCTCCATGAGCGCGCCGATCGACGCCGCCGCCAGCCCCTTGCCGAGCGAGCTCACCACCCCACCCGTGACGAAAAGGTACTTCGTCTTCTTCGTGCGCTTCACCATGGTCCTCACCTTTCTCGCTCGCCCCTGAGGAGCTCTCTCACCCGCTCGAGGTCCTCCGGCGTGTCCACGCCGCACCCCGCGTAGCTCGTCTCCACCACCCGGATGCGGTGTCCCCGCTCGAGCACCCGCAGCTGCTCGAGCGCCTCCTCCTCCTCGAGCCGCCCCGGCGGCCAGCCGGCGAAGCGCTCGAGGAAGCTCTGGCGGAAGGCGTAGACGCCGACGTGGGCCCGGGCGAGCGGGCTCGCGCCCCCCGCCCGGCGGTGCGGGATGGCGGCGCGGGAGAAGTAGAGCGCGTCGCCGCGTCCGTCGCAGACCACCTTCACCACCTCGGGCCGCGTGAGCTCGCCCTCGGCGAGCGGCCGCGACAGGGTCGCCATCTCCACCGCCGGGTCGGCCATGGCGAGGAGGAGCGCCTCGACCGCCAGGGGCTCGATGAGGGGCTCGTCGCCTTGCAGGTTCACCACCACCTCGGGCCGGGGATCGAGCTCGCGAACGGCCTGCGCCACCCGGTCGCTGCCGGTGCGGGCCGGGCCGGTCATGAGGGCCCGCGCACCCCCCGCCCGGGCGGCGGAGAGGATGCGCTCGTCGTCGGTGGCGACGACGACCTCGTCCACCCCGCGGGCGCGTCGGGCCCGCTCCACCACGTGGAGGATGATGGGCTTGCCCGCCAGGAGCGCGAGCGGTTTCCCGGGGAAGCGCGTCGCGCCATACCGGGCCGGAATGATGACGGCGACTCGTCCCAAACCGGGACCCCTGAATACTAGGCGCGATCCCTTCCGTCAATCGCCCTCTTCCTTTGCCTCGCTTTTTTTTCGAGCCGGTGCCACGAGGAGGTTTCCCTACCCGCGCTTTTGGGCCCGGCATTTGCGGTAGGCTCTGGCGAGAGCATGCCGCTCGTGGTCCACGTGGTCGGCGCCGCCCCCACCTTCGTGAAGGTGGCGCCCCTCGTGCGCGCGCTCGCCTCGAGCGGCGTCGCCCAGGAGCTGTGGCAGACCGGTCCGGGCGACGACCCGCTCCTCTCCCCGACCCTCCTCTCGGACCTGAAGCTCCCGACACCCACAGTGAACATCGACCTCGAGCCAGGCGCCGGGGCGGAGGAGGGCGCTCCGGCCCTGCGGGCCTTCGATCGAGCCCTCGCTCGCTTGCCTCGTCCCGACTTCGTGGTCCTGCCGGGGGACGGTTCCCCCTTCCTGGCGGCGGCCCGCGCCGCGAGGGCGCGAGAGATACCGGTGGCCCACCTCGAGGCCGGCCTGCGCTCTCACGACCCGACCGATCCCGCCGAGCGGGCGCGGGTCCTCGTGGACCAGAACTCGAGCCTCCTCTTCACCGCCACCGTGGACGGGGACGAGAACCTCCTCGGCGAGGGGTTCGCGCGGAGCGCGGTGGCGCTGGTCGGCTCGACCCTGGTCGACAGCCTGCTCGCGGCGCTGCCCGTCTCGCGCGAGCGCGCCGTCCCCGACCAGCTCGGGCTCGAGGGGGGAAACTACGCCCTCCTCACCCTCCGCCAGGACGCCACCCTCGACGACCCGGAGGCGCTGGGGCGCGTCCTCGCCGCCGTCGCAAAGATCGCCGACCGCCTCCCGGTGGTCTTCCTGGTCGACCCGCGCAGCGTGGGACGGCTCGGTGCGCAGGCCCTCGCCCCGAGCCTCGCCGCGCTGAAGCTCATGCGCCCCCTCGGCTTCCTGGACTTCGTCTCTCTCCTCGCCGCGGCGCGGCTGGTCCTCACCGATTCCGGAGAGCTGCAGGACGAGGCCACCGCCCTCGGCATCCCGTGCCTCACCCTGCGCGAGAGCACCGAGCGCGCGGTCACCCTGCGCGAGGGTACGAACGTCCTCGTCGGCACCGACCCCGCTCGCATCCTCGCCGCCGCCCGCCGCGCGCTCGACCGCCTCCCCCGCGGCGAGGGCCCCGACCTGTGGGACGGGAGCGCCGGCCGGAGGGCCGCCGCGGCCCTCCTCGACCGGGCGGGCTCCGCCGCTTCGAAGGCCGGCTAGCGGAGGCGGAGCGCTTCTCTGGTAGGCTCCGAGGGGCCATGCCGGTGCGGGTGCGCTTCACGGTCGAGGAGAACTACCGGGGCTGGCGCCTCGATCGTTACCTGTGCCAGAAGATCCGGCGCCTCTCGCGCGAGCAGGCGAAGCGCCTCATCGAGGAGCGGCTCGAGGTCCTGGGCGGCGCCCCCGCTCGCCTGAAGCCGTCCTCGAGGGTCCTCCCCGGCCTCACCTTCGCGCTCCTCCGGGAGGCGGAGCCGGAGCCCGAGACCCCGCTCGAGTTCCGGGTGGTGCACGACGACGGCGCGCTCCTCGTGGTGGACAAGCCGGCCGGGCTCCCGGTCCACCCGACCGCGCGCTACTTCGCCCACACCTTCACCGCCCTCGCCCGCCAGAGCTTCCCCGACCGCAAGGTCGACCCGGCCCACCGCCTCGACCGCGAGACCTCGGGCCTGCTCGCCTGCGGCTGCGCGCCCGAGCACACCCGGGCCCTGAAGCTCTCCTTCGCGCGGTGCGAGGTCGAGAAGACCTACCTCGCGCTCGCCCTGGGCTCCCCCCCCGCGGAAGCCTTCCTCGTCGATGCGCCGCTCGGGCTCACGCAGGCCTCGGCGGTGCGGGTGCGCATGCACGTCGACCCGCAGGGCCTCGAGGCCCGCACCCGCTTCACGGTCCTCGGCCGCCGCTTCGCCGCCGACGGCGCGCCGGTGGTGCTCCTCGCCTGCGCGCCCGAGACCGGCCGGCAGCACCAGATCCGGGCCCACCTCCACCACGCCGGCCTCCCGGTGGTGGGCGACAAGATCTACGGGCCCGACGAGGCCCTCTTCGACCGCTTCACCCGCCGCGCGCTCTCGGCGGAGGACCGCGCGCTCCTGCGCCTCGACCGCCAGGCCCTGCACGCCCACCGCCTCGCCCTGCCGCACCCGGTGACGCGGGAGCGGGTCCTCCTCGAGTCCCCGCTCCCCGCGGACCTCGCCGCCTTCTGGGAGAGCTGCGCGCGTCCGGGGACGGCGAGCCTGGCCTGAAGCGAGGGGGGCGCCGCCTGGCGGCCTCACGGGAGCGGGAGGGCGGCGACGGCGTGGACGGGGCCGCCGTTCGGCTCCTCGACGAAG
>DATJVF010000216.1:0-3702 GCA_035501995.1 Anaeromyxobacteraceae bacterium | reverse complement strand
GGTGCCCGGGCCGGTCAATCGCGCCGGAGGTCGCGGCCCTTTCGGCGAGGCCCGGGCGGCGCGGGCCCGATCTCTCGCGGCGCAAGCCTCTTGGAGCGGTCCGGACGCTCACTCTCCCGTCCCCTTCTTGGCTTCGTGCGGGGTGCCGAGGACCACCACCACGTAGGCGGCATTCTTCCCCAGCACGGCGTTCGTGCCCAGGGCGACGCCCACCCCGAGCCGCTGAGCCGGGCCGATCATGCCGGGCTCCTGCGCGAAATCGAGCGGCTCGGCCTTGACGCCCGACATGACGTCCACCTTGCTGTAGCTGGCGTAGAGCGGGGCCACCACCGCGCTCTCGTCGGCCTTGGGAGGCGAGCCCCGGTGGCTGGCGAGGAGCTGGGCGTACTTCTCGGCCACCTCGTCGAGGACCGGGTCCTGGGCGAGTGCCGGCGCGCGCGCCCCATCGCGCCGCTCGGCGATGGCCCCGCGCAGCTTGGCCCGCACGGCCTCGGGGTCCACCGGCACGAGCTCGCGCACGAACAGCTCGGTGGCGAAGACGAGGGTGTTGCCCTTGGCGTCGGTCGTCACCGCCACCCCCGCCGCACCCGCGTTGGTGTCCGGGTTCAAGATGTTGCAGCGGTTGATCGGGCTCTGGGCGGTGGCCGCGGCGGCTTCCTCCACGCTCAGCGCGGCCACCGGGTTCTGCAGGACGAGCAGGGTGGGGACCTCGACCTCTTTGAGGCGCGCCGCCACGTCGAAGGGCTCTGCGGCGCCCTGCGAGCGGGCCCGGTAGGCCTCGGCGGCCCTGCGGGCCACCCCCGCCACCGCCGGGTCGAGGGCGAGCGGGGAAAGACCCGCCGAGGCGCGGAGCGCGTTCGCCTGGTCGAAGAGCGCCTTCTCGGCGGCCCCCGCCTCCACCGGTCCCCGGCGCGGCTGGGCCGCGGGCGCGACCTCGGGCGCCCCGCCGCACAGGATGGCGAGGCGCGCCAGGGTGAGAAGCTCCCCGCCCTTGGAGGCGCGGACGTCCGCGAGCAGGATCCCGGGCCGCTCCGGGCAGCGCAGGTCAGCGGTGACGCCGGGCCCGGGCTCTGCGGGGGCCTCGAGCTTCCCCGTGGGCCCGCAGACGTAGACCTTGGGGCCCGAGAGGCCCTCGGGGATCTTCCCCGACAGGGCGGCCGAGGCGCCGGCGGCGAGCTTCCGCGGCACCGGCTCGAGGTCGACCGGCAAGTCGGCGAGGACGAGAGCGACGACGCTCTTCACGACGCCACCCCGCGCCCCGCCTTCGCGCAGCTCCTTCACGGCGACGCCGAACCTCGGCTGCCAGAGGGTCCCCAGGTAAGACGACGCCGCGTCGGCGAACCGCTCGGCGATGTCTCTCCAGTCCTGCCCCTCCAGGGTGGCGGTGAAGACGCCGCGCCGCTGGATGGGGGTGGGGAGGCCGAGGTGCCAGGAGAGGGCGGTGAGCGCGCTCTCCTCGGGCGCCTCCGGGCGGTTCCACGCGACGAGGGCCTCCGCCGCCACGCACAGGCGCCCGTCCATGACTGCCGCCGGCTTGCCGGACTTGTGGGCGAGGTCGGCGAAGTCGGTCTCGAGGGCCCTCGCGACGCCGGTCCCCTTGCAGGCGAGGGCCGGGTCGGGGCCGTACGCCGCGGCGCCGGGGCCGGGGAGGGCGAGGGTCGGCCCCTCCGTGGCGGCCGCGGCGCCGCGCGCGAGGAGGGACGCCGCCAGAAGGGCCACCGCCCTCGGCAGCGCCGACCCGCTCCGGTGGGTCCGAGACCGCGTCTCCCGTGCCTGGGCCTCGAACGTCATGTCAAACCTCGGACCCCAGCTCGAGCCGCGGGGCGGCACGGCGTGGACGCACGCGCCCGACGTCACTCGGGGAGCTTGAGGCGGATGGTGAAGGTGTACTGGACATCGAGCGCATGGCCGGCCTGGGTGGCCGGCTTGTACCGTCGGTGTTCGAGGTTGGCGATGACCGCCGCGTCCATGAAGGGCAGGCCCTTCACCACCCGGCAGCCGTAGACGGTCCCGTCGGAGGCGCGGATGACGCACTCCACCACCATGGTGCCCTCGACCTCGTGCTCGAGCGCTTGCTGGGTGTACTCGAGGGGGGGCGCCGAGACGACCTGGGGCGCCGTCATGGTCTGGTCGAACTTGACCGGACCTGTCGGCTTCGGCGGCGGGGGAGGAGGCGGTGGCGGCGGTGGGGTGGGCGCCGGCGCGACGGCCCCGGCCGTGTCCCCTCCGACCACGCCGCCGATCACGCCGCCCTCGACGCCCTCGTCCGAACCGGTGTCCTCCGGCTCGGGCGGCGTCGGGTCGGGTGGCTTCAGCTCGGCCGGCACCTCCTTCGGCTGGACCATGGGCGGCCGCGGCTTCGGCGGCTCCTTCGGCTTGGGCTGGGGCGGCGTCGGGGCCCTGGGCGCGGCGGGCGGCGGCGGGGGCGGAGGAGGAGGCGGGGGCGCGGCCCGGACGATCTTCACGTCGACGAGCGGCGCCTCGACCTCGTGCTGCGCCACGGCGGCCGAGAGCAGGACGATCCCGACCACGATCGCCACCTGGACGGCGGTGGAGGCCGCGAGCCATATGCCCCGTCGCGCGGCCCGCTTGCCGCCCTCTCGCTTGGTGACCTCGTCGAACACGAAACGGGATCCTGGTGGCTTCGCTCGGGGTCTGCGCTGGAACGCCGCCGACCAGGGCGACACCCCATCCCCCTTTGCTGCACTTAATCTCCCCGTCTCCCTGGCTTGTCAACAGGCGTCGTGCGGGAACGCGCCGCCGCGCCCGCTTTCTTCGGAGGGTCGATAGCGCCCCGCCGGACCCCGAGCCGCGCGGGTCCCGAGGGCGCCCGGCGACGGGCGCCCTCCCGGACAAGCCCTGCCCGCGCTCGAGCTCCCTCCGGCGAAGTCGGCGGGGCCCGCCGCACCCACCCGACCTGGAGCCCGTCGCGGGGAGGGGATCCGGACCAGTAGTCCCGCTCAGGGTGCGGCACCTTGCCGTGGGCGAGGTGGCCCGCGGAGCCAGCGGACCGGGACGCCGGAAAGGCGAGCGCCGCCTGCCCGGCGAGGAGGCGTTTACCCGGTGTGTGGCGTGCATTCCGTCTTCCTTGACAGGTCGCGTCGTTAGCGCCTTAGATGATCCTATTCCCCGTTTTCTGGGTAGTCCGCACCAACCGTCTGAGGAGGCGCCAATGACGTTGAGGAGACGAACCCTAAGCTCGACCGCGATATTGGTCGCCGCGCTCTTCGCGCCCGCCTGGGTGCTGGCAGAGGACGAGGCGCCGGCTGCGGCGCCGGCCACCGAGGAGGCGCCCGCAACTCCGCCCGTCGACGAGGGCGCCGCGGCGGCGCCAGCGGCTCCCGCCGAGGAGACGGTCACCGTGGCCCCGGGCGGCAAGCAGAAGTTCGGCGAGGAGATCACCGTCACCGGCTCGCGGATCCGGCGCAAAGACCTCACCTCGCCGGCTCCCGTCACCGTGATCAGCCGCGAGCAGGTGATGGAGAGCGGCAAGGTGACCCTGGGCGACTTCCTGCAGAGCTTGCCTGAGCAGGGCAACGCCACCAACACCAACGTCAACAACGGCGGCGACGGCTCGACTCACATCAGCCTGCGCAGCCTGGGCGACGAGCGGACGCTCGTCCTCGTGAACGGCCGGCGCATGGTGGGCAACGCCTTCTCCTCGGAACTCGCCGATCCCTCGCCCGACCTGAACGCCATCCC
>DATJVF010000215.1:0-6475 GCA_035501995.1 Anaeromyxobacteraceae bacterium | reverse complement strand
GGTGAGCCGGAGCACCTCCTCGGCGTAGTCTCGGGTGCGGTAGTCGATGGGGTGGGTGCAGCCCGCCGCGGACAGCCAGGCGTGCTTCTCGGCCGAGGAGGTCCCGAAGGTCTCCACCCCCGGCACCGTCCGGCACAGCTGGAGCGCGGCCAGGCCCACCCCGCCCCCGGCCATGTGGACGAGCACCCGGTCCCCGGGTCGCAGCGCCGCCACCCTGAACAGGGCGTGGTAGGCGGTGAGGTAGTTGACGGGCAAAGCCGCCCCCTCCTCGAAGCTCATCCCGTCGGGCATGGGCATGACCTGCGCTTGCGGGACGGCGACCACCTCGGCCTGCCCGCCGAAGCGGGTGAGGGCGAGGACGCGCGCACCGCCCGCGAACGCCGCGCCGGGCCCGACCTCCTCGACCTCCCCCGACACCTCGTACCCGAGGACGCAGGGCGGACGGGGGGCGTCGGGGTAGAACCCGAGCCGCGCCATGACGTCGGCGAAGTTGAGCCCGGCCGAGCGCACCCGCACCCTCACCTCCCCCGGACCGGGCCGGGGTTCCGGCTCGTCCTTCACCCGCATGACCTCCGGGCCCCCGTGGCGCGTCATGACGATGGCTCTCATGGGCTTGGCCTCCCCCCGCCGACTGTACACGAGATGGCCGGTGCGCGTTTCGGCCGTACTCGCCTCTCCGCCGAGCGGGCGGGACCGGCGTCGAACAGCCTCGGCCCTCCGGCCGAGGTCCCAGTCGCCCCGACCTCGTCTCCCGCGGCCCGGCTCTTGGCGCGCGGGCACCACGAGCTCTCGACCGCCGAGGAGGCCCTAAGCCTGCACGAAGGCCCGAAGCCAGTTCTCCACCACGCGCGGGCCGTCCGGCGACGGGCGGATGCCCGAGAGGGCGGCCTCGGCGAGGCCGGGCCGGACGCGGTCGAGCGCGGCTCGCTCCGACTCGGCGAAGGCCCGGTTCCGCGCTGCATCGAACTCCGGGTGGAACTGCACCGCCCGGAGCCGGGGGCCGGCCGCGAAGGCCTGGACCGGGGCGCGCCGGTTCCGCGCCAGCACCACCGCGCCGGGCGGCGGCTCCGGGACGTGGTCCTCGTGCGCCTCCTGCACCGCGAACGGGCTGGGGAACCCCGCGAGGAGCGGATCGGCCCGACCCTCGGCCGTGAGCTCCACCTCCGCCGTCCCGAGCTCGGGGCCGTCGGGGTGGCGCTCCACCCGGCCCCCGAGCGCGCGGGCGAGGAGCTGGTGGCCGAAGCAGACCCCGAGCACCGGCCGCTCCTCCGCCGCGCGCAGGAGCCAGAGGCCGAGCCGGTCCATCCAGGGCTCGGGTCGGGTGACGCTGGCGAGCGAGCCGGTCACGAGGATGCCGTCGTACTCCACAGGCCCGGGCAGCTCGCCCTCGACCGCGTCCGACACGGCGGCCACCGCGCGCGACCCGACGAGCTCCGCGAACCAGTCGGTGAAGTCGCCGTGGCGCGCGCGCACCGCCGCGGGGGCCGAGCCCGTCCTCACGATGAGCACCCGTTTCATCGGAGCGAGTATGCCCCCGAAGGGCGGAAGGCGCGAGGGGGAGCGGCGCCTCGGGACGCCCCGCCTCGCATGGGCGTCACCTCGCGCGAGGCTCCCCCCGAGGAGGCGCCGCGGCGAGAGCCCGCGTCGGGGGGCCGCGAGGAAGGACCGCGCGCGCGGGCGCGGCCGCGGTAGGATGCGCGCGATGCCGGCTGGGAAGCCCGTCATGACGGTCCTCCTCCCGGGCCTCGACGGCACGGCGCGGCTCTTCGCCCGCTTCCTCGGCGCCTCGGACGGCTCGCTCGAGTTCCTGCCCATCCCCTACCCGCCCGACGAGGAGCTCGGCTACGCGGAGCTCGAGTCGCGGGTCTGGCCCATGCTCCCCCGCGACCGCCCCTTCGCCCTGCTCGGCGAGTCCTTCTCGGGGCCGCTCGCGCTGCGCATCGCCGCCCGCGCGCCGCGAGGTCTCGTGGGCCTCATCCTCGCCACCACCTTCGTCCGGCGCCCGGCGGCGGCGCCGGTGGCGGTGCTGAGGCCCCTCGCCCCGGCCTTCTTCCGCCTGCCGCTCCCGCGGCACGTGGTGCGCCTCCTCCTCGCCGGCGGCGGCGCTCCCAAGGAGCTCGTGGAAGAGGTTCGCGCGGCGGTGGCGCTGGTGCGCGGCCACGTGATGGCGGCGCGCGCCCACGAGGCCCTGGACGTCGACGCCACCGAGGCCCTGCGCCGCTGTCCGGTGCCGGTCCTGGTGCTGGCGGGTCGCTACGACCGCCTCCTGCGCCGCGGCATCCCGCGCGAGTTGAAGGCGGTGCGCCCCGACGCCGAGGTCCACCTGTTCGACGCGCCCCACCTCGTCCTGCAGTGCCGGCCCGGGGAGACCATGCTCCGGGTGAAGGAATTCGTGTTGCGGGTGGCCCGGCCGGAGCGGGCCGGGGTGGCCTGACGAGCGCGGGCGGCCGGCGCTACGAGCGGGCGGGCCCGCGCGCCGGCAGCCACTTCGAGAGCCGCTCGACGGCGGCGGCCGCCACCTCCGGGCCGCGCGCGTAGGAGAGGCGGATGGTGGCGCTGCCGCGCTCGGGATCGAAGTCCAGCCCCGGCGTGGCCGCGATCCCGGTCTCGGCGAGGAGGCGCCGGCAGAAGGCCACGCTGTCGCGGGTGAGGTGGGAGACGTCGGCGTAGATGTAGAAGGCCCCGTCGGGCGGGGCGATGCGCCCGAAGCCCAGCCGCGGAAGGGCCTCGAGCAGGATGTCGCGGGCGCGCGCGTAGCGGGCGACGTGGCCCTCGAGCTCCTGGGTGGCGTCGAAGGCCACCCGGGCCGCGGCCTGGGCCACCGCCGAGGGGCAGATGAAGAAGTTCTGGGCCAGACGCTCGATGGGGCGGGCGAGCTCCTCGGGCATGATCATCCACCCGAGCCGCCAGCCGGCCATCGAGTAGTACTTGGAGAAGCTGTTCACCACCACCGCGTCGGAGGAGAGCTCGCTCGCGCTGGTGGCGGGGCCGCCGTAGGTGAGGCCGTGGTAGATCTCGTCGGAGATGAGGCGAATGCGGTGGCGCTCGCAGTGGCGCACCAGCGCCTCGAGCCGCTCGCGGGAGAGGATGCTCCCGGTGGGGTTGGAGGGGCTCGCCACGATGAGGCCGTCGAGCGGGCCGGCCGCCTCGAGGAGGTCGGGGGTCGGCTGGTAGTGGGTCTCGGGTCCGCAGGGGATGGAGACCACCTCGACGCCCAGGGGCTTGAGCGCGTTGCGGTAGGAAGGGTAGCCCGGGTTCGCCATCGCCACCCGGTCCCCGGCGTCGAAGGCGGCGAGGAAGGCGAGCTGGAAGGCGCCGAGCGAGCCGGCGGTCACGGCGATGCGCTCGACCGGGACCTCCACCCCGTGGCGCTCCCGGTAGTAGCGGGCGATGCGGGCGCGCAGCGCCGGGTCGCCGAGCGCGAGGGTGTAGCCGAGGAGGTCCGAGCGGATGGCCCGCACGGCCGCCTCGCGAGCGAGCTCCGGCGCCGGCGTGTTGGGCTGGCCGACCTCCATGTGGAGGACGTCGCCGCCCGAGGCCTCGCGCTTCGCGGCCTCGTTCATGACCTCCATCACGATGAAGGGCGGGGTGTCGCTGCGCTTCGCGATCTTGAGGGCCATGGGGTTACCTGCTCGCAGGTGGGGGGCCACGGTCGTGGGACGGCGGCCTGGGGGCCACCCCCGGCCGGCCTTCTCGCCCGCTCCGAGCTGGCGCCATCCTCGCGCCGGAGCCCACCCGACGCAATCCCTTGACGTTCGGGGCTTTCCGTGCCGCGCAGCGGGAGCGCGCCTGTGCGCCGGCGCACACCACCCCCTTGACCCGGGTCCGGCCCCCCCTCCCCGCGGCCGTTTGGTGGGTGAAGAGCGGGCGCCGTTCGACTAACCTGGAGCTTCGCGGGCGGCGCGCCCCTGGACCAGGACCCTTGAGACTCGAACGCACCTCCTACGCGGGCCTCGAGGCCAGCGCGCCCCAGAAGGCGTCGACCGAGCTCGTCCGCGTCCAGCCCGACGAGGAGAAGGTCAGCATCAGCGCCGCGGCCCTCGGGTCGAGCGCAGAGCGTCCGGCCCCGCCGCTCGCCGAGGTGCGCTGGTACCGCGCGGTCCGGTTCGGTTCGGGCGCGTGGCTCGCCGAGGCCGCCAACGATCCGCGGACCGAGCACGGGGTGGTCGAGCTCGCCCGGCCCAAGAACCCGCGCCAGGCGGTGGCGGCCTACCTCGCCACCATGCAGGCGGCGGCCTAAGAGGGCCCCGTTCAGCCGAGGGCGGCGGCCTCCTCCTTGAGCAGCCGCCAGAGGGCCTCGACGTGGCGCCGCTCGGTGCCCTCGGCGCCGACCGAGACGCGGATGACCTGCCGGCCCTTGAGGAGGCTCGGCGTCACGTAGGCACGGCCTCCGAGGTTCACCCGGCTCGCCAGGGCCAGGTTGTGGCGGGCGAGCTCCGCCTCGTCCGACAGCCCGGCCGGGCGGTGGCGCAGACACACCGTCTGCAGCGGCACCGGCGCGAGGCGTTCCCATTCGAGGGTCCGGTCGACCTCGTCCGCCAGCCAGCGGGCGTTGGCGAGGTCGCGCCGCAGGCGGGCGGAGAGCCCCTCGACTCCCACGTCGAGGAGGTAGAGCCACAGCTTCAGCGCCCGGAAGCGCCGGCCGAGCGGGATGCCCCAGTCGCGCAGGTTCTTGACCTCGCCGTCCTGCGCCGTCCTGAGGTAGCTCGGGTTCGTGCTCATGACGCGCACCAGGTGCTCTGGGTCGCGCACGAAGTAGGCGCTGAAGTCGAAGCCCACCCCCATCCACTTGTGCGGGTTCAGCACCAGGGAGTCGGCGCGCTCCACGCCCTCCCACAGGGAGCGGCACTCCGGCAGCACCATGGCCGTGCCGGCCAGGGCGGCGTCGACGTGCAGCCACAGGTGCTCGCGCTCGCACAGCTCCGCCAGGGCGGCGATGGGGTCGATGGCGGTGCTGGTGGTGGTCCCCACCGCGCCCACCAGCGCGCAGGGACGGCACCCGGCCCGCCGGTCCTCGCGGATGGCCTCCTCCAGGCGATCGAGCCGAAGGGCGTGGGCGTCGTCGGTGTCGATGAGGCGCAGGAAGGACCGGCCGAAGCCGGCCAGGAGCGCGGCCTTCTCGATCGAGCTGTGCGCCTGATCGGAGGCGTACACCACGAGCGGCGCGTCGCCCGACTGCAGGCCGCGGCGTGCTTGCCCGTGGCCGGTGGCGCGCTCGCGGGCGCAGAGGAGCGCGCAGAAGGTGGCGGTGGAGGCGGTGTCCTGGATGACGCCGCTGAAGGCGCTGGAGAGGCCCACCATCTGGCGCAGCCAGTCCATCACCACCTCTTCCAGCTCGGTGGCCGAAGGGCTCGTCTGCCAGCTCATCCCCTGGGCCCCGAGGCCGGCACAGACGAGGTCCGCCAGGACGGAGGCGAAGCTCGTGTTGGACGGGAAGTAGGCGAAGAAGGCGGGGTGGTTCCAGTGGGTGATGCCGGGCAGGATGTCCCGCGCGAGCACCTCGAGCGCCGACTCCAGCCCGCCGCCCCTCTGGGGCGGCTCGGCCGGGAAGCGCCGGCGGATCGCCCCCGGCTTCACCGGGCTCATGACGGGGAGGGTCTCGAGGCGGTCGCGGTAGTCGGCGACCCAGTCCACGAAGGCGTGGCCGAGGCGGCGGAAGGATTTCGAGTCCATGCCGAGAGCTTGCCCCGGAGCGCCCCGGGACGCCAGCGGCGCTTCGGGGAGCGGCTTCAGCTGGCCTGGCCGCTCCGCCGCGAGCCGTTGAGGCACAGGGCCTGGTTCAGGGCGACGATGGCCTTCTGGTAGTTCTCGCGGGCGATGACGAACTGCATGTTGATCTGGCGCAGGGACTGCGACACGCAATTCACGTTGATCTTGTTCTCGGCCAGCACCTGGGCGGCTCGCGCCAGCACCCCCGGGATGGCGATGTTGGAGCCGATCACGCAGACCACCGCCGAGGGGAGCACGGTGACCATCTCGTATTTGTTCTCGAGCTCCTCGAGGAGGGCCGAGGTGGCCTGCTTCTCCCAGATCAGGTGGCTGATGGAGTTGGCGTTGGTGGCCTTGAGGATGTACGAGACCCCGTGCCGCTGGAACACCTCCATGATGCCGAGGTCGAACCCCACCGTGCCCACCATGGAGGGGTCGTGGATCTCGACCAGGGTCACCTTCGGCGTGCCGGCGATGACCTCGATGCGAGCCTCCTTGCCCACGTAGTTCTTGGTGATGAGGGTGCCGGGGTGGTCCGGCTCGAAGGTGTTCTTGAGGCGGATGGCCACCCCGGCGAGCTCCATGGGCTTGGCGGCCTTGGGGTGGATCGCCTCCATCCCCACGTCGGCGAGCTGATCGGCCACGTCGTAGTTGGTGGCCCCCACCACCACCGTGTTGCCGGGCCCGACGATCTCCGGATCGGCCGAGGACAGGTGGAACTCCTTGTGAATGATGGCCTCGTCGGCCTTGAGCTCGACCGCGATCT
>DATJVF010000214.1:0-3482 GCA_035501995.1 Anaeromyxobacteraceae bacterium | reverse complement strand
CCGCAAGCTCGACGAGGTCATGAAGGAGGGCGCCCTCCTCGCCACCAACACCTCGACCCTGGACGTCGACCGCATCGCCGGCTTCACGCGGCGGCCGCAGGACGTGGTGGGCATGCACTTCTTCAGCCCGGCCCAGGTCATGAAGCTCCTCGAGGTGGTGCGGGGCGCGCGGACCGGCCGGGACGTCCTCGCCACGGTGATGGCGCTCGCCCGGCGGCTCGGCAAGACCGCGGTGGTGGCCCGGGTCTGCGACGGCTTCATCGGCAACCGGATGCTCGAGCAGTACCTGCGCCAGGGCCTGTTCATGCTGGACGAGGGAGCGCTGCCCGAGCAGATCGACCGCGCCCTCGAGCGCTTCGGCTTCGTCATGGGGCCGTTCCGGGTCTCGGACCTCGCCGGCAACGACGTGAGCTACTACATCCGCAAGCGTCGCTACCTCGAACGGCCCGAGCAGAAGTACTCGCGCATCGCCGACCGCCTCTGCGAGCTCGGGCGGTTCGGGCAGAAGACCGGCGCCGGCTGGTACCGCTATGCCCACGGGCAGCGCGAGGCCGAGAGCGACCCGCTGGTCGCCGAGCTCATCGCCGCCTACCGCCGGGAGGCGGGGATCCTGCCCCGCGCCATCCCGGACGAGGAGATCGTGGAGCGCTCGGTGTACGCCCTCGTCAACGAGGGGGCGCGCCTGCTCGAGGAGGGCATCGCCGAGCGCGCCTCGGACATCGACCTCGTCTACCTGACCGGCTACGGGTTCCCGCCCTTCCGCGGGGGGCCCATGCGCTACGCCGACGAGGTGGGGCTCTTCAACGTGGTGCGGGCCCTCTCGCGCCTCTCGAAGAACCCGCACGGCGACCCGGGCTTCTTCACCCCGGCCCCGCTCCTCCTGCGGCTGGCCGAGGCCGGAGGGACCTTCACCGGGCCCAAGGAGGCGCCATGAACGAGGCCGTGATCGTCTCGACCGCGCGCACCGGCCTCGCCCGGTCGTGGCGCGGCGCCCTCAACCTGACCCACGGCGCCACCCTGGGAGCGCACGTGGTGCGGGCGGCGGTCGAGCGCGCCAAGGTCGACCCGGCGGAGGTGGAGGACGTGGTCATGGGCTGCGCCCTCCCCGAGGGCACCACCGGCGGCAACGTGGCCCGCCAGGTCGCCCTGCGCGCCGGGCTCCCGGCGACGGTGGCCGGCACCACCGTCAACCGCTTCTGCGCCTCCGGGCTGCAGGCCATCGCCCTGGCGGCGCAGCGGGTGGTCCTCGACCGGGTCCCGGTGGTGGTGGCGGGCGGGCTCGAGTCCATCTCCTGCGTCCAGCCGCAGCTGAACCAGCACATGGCCAGGGACCCCCAGCTCGTGCGCGAGAAGCCGGCCCTCTTCATGAGCATGCTCGAGACCGCCGAGGTGGTGGCGAAGCGCTACGCCATCCCGCGCGAGCGGCAGGACGCCTACGGGGTGGAGAGCCACCGGCGCGCGGCGGCCGCCCAGGCCCAGGGCCGGTTCGACGACGAAATCGTGCCCTTGGAGACGCGGATGGCGGTCTACGAGCCCGAGGCCCGGCGCCTCTTCACGAGAGCGGTGCGGCTGGAGCGGGACGAGGGGGTGAGGCCCGACAGCACCGTCGAGGCGGCGGCCCGGATCCGGCCAGCCTTGCCGGGAGGGGTGGTCGCCGCCGGCAACGCCAGCCAGTTCTCGGACGGGGCCTCGGCCTGCGTGGTGATGGACGGCGGCCTGGCCGAGCGCCGGGGCCTGCGCCCGCTCGGCCTCTACAGGGGCTTCGCGGTGGCGGGCTGCGAGCCGGACGAGATGGGCATCGGGCCGGTCTTCGCGGTGCCGCGCCTGCTCGCCCGATGCGGCGTGGCCATGGACGAGGTCGGGCTTTGGGAGCTCAACGAGGCCTTCGCGGTCCAGGTCCTCTACTGCCGCGACCGCCTGGGCCTCCCGGACGATCGCCTCAACGTGAACGGCGGCGCCATCGCCGTCGGCCATCCCTACGGCATGTCGGGCGCCCGGCTGGTGGGCCACGCGCTCCTCGAGGGGCGGCGGCGCGGCGTGCGCTACGTGGTCGTCACCATGTGCGTGGGCGGAGGCATGGGCGCGGCCGGTCTGTTCGAGGTGGCCTAGCGAGTCCTTGGCCGCATGGTCCGCGCCGCCTTCTTCGACCTCGACGGGACGCTCCTCACCGTCAACTCGGCCCGGCTGTGGCTCCTGCGCGAGCGCCGGCTCGGGCGGCTCCGCCTGGGACAGGTCGTCCACGCCACCTTCATGCTGGCGCAGTACCGCCTGGGCCTGCTCGACATGGAGTCGGCCCTGCGCGCCTCGCTCGTGACCCTGCGCGGCCAGAGCGAGGAGTACCTGCGGAGAGAGACGCGCGCCTTCTGGCGCGAGGCGGTGCGCCCCTTCGTCGCCCCCGGCGCCCTGGCGGTGCTGGCCCGCCACCGAGCGGCGGGCGACCGGCTCGTGCTGCTCACCTCGAGCTCGCGCTACGCGGCCGAGATAGCCGGTGAGGAGTTCGGGCTCGACCACCTGCTCTTCCAGCACTACGAGCTGCGCGATGGGCGTTTCACCGGCGCGCCGCTCTCGCCCATCTGCTACGGTCCGGGCAAGGTGGCGGTGGCGGAGGCCTTCGCGCGCGAGACCGGGGTGGAGCTAGGAGCGAGCAGCTTCTACAGCGACAGCTCGACCGACCTCCCCATGCTCGAGCGGGTGGGCCACCCGTACGCGGTCCACCCCGACCCGCGGCTGCGCCGGGTGGCGAGGTCGCGCGGCTGGCCCATCCTCGACTGGAGCGGAGCCGCCGGCGGGCCGCGAGCGGAATGACCCGGATGGGTCACGGAGGGCCGTCACTCCCGGTTGAGGAAGCGCGCGGGGCCGTGGTCGAAAGGGCCGATCTGCGGTAGGAGTCGTCTCGCCCGGGAGAGCTCGCCATGCCCCGCTTCGCCGCCAACCTGTCCATGCTCTTCGGGGAGGTCGACTTCCTCGATCGCTTCGGCGCCGCCGCGCGCGCCGGGTTCGAGGCCGTCGAGTTCCTCTTCCCCTACGGGCATGAGCCGGCCCGCCTGGTCGACCTCGTCCGCGGGCACCACCTGCAGGTGGTGCTCTTCAACATGCCGGCCGGACGCTGGGAGGCGGGCGAGCGCGGCCTCGGTTGCCACCCGGACCGGGTGGGCGAGTTCCAGGACGGGGTGGGGCGGGCGGTGGACTACGCGCTCGCCCTCGGATGCCCGCGGATCCACGCCATGGCGGGCCTGCGGCCCCCGGGGGTCCCCGAGGAGCGGCTCCTCGCCACCTACCTCGAGAACCTCCGCTTCGCCGGGGTCGAGCTCGCGAAGCATGGGCTCGTGCTGCTCGTCGAGGCCCTGAACACCCGCGACGCCCCCGGCTACTACCTCACCAGCTCCCGGCAAGCCTTCGACCTCATCGAGCGCAGCGGGCTCTCCAATCTTTACTTCCAGTACGACGTCTACCACATGCAGATCATGGAGGGGGACCTCGCC
>DATJVF010000213.1:0-2295 GCA_035501995.1 Anaeromyxobacteraceae bacterium | reverse complement strand
CATCCTGGCCTTCATCATCTTCTTCATGGTGAAGCAGTTCAACCGGCTGAAGAGGGTGGAGCCGCCGCCGGCGCCGGCGGCGCCGCCGGAGGACGTGGTGCTCCTGCGCGAGATCCGCGACGCGCTGCGCAAGACCGCCTGACGCCGGCTCGGGTGGCCCGCCGCCCCTCGTTCCGGCCAATGCTCGAGGCGCTCGAGGCCACCCGAGCGCCTGGGCGGGACCTCGGATAGGGCGCTCGCGTGGCCCGGCGAGCTCCGGCCTTTGATAGAATGCTTTCCTAGGCGGTGGCGGGATCCCATCGCGGGAGGGCTTCTTTCGTGAACGATCCGCTGGCCCGCTTCACGGGACCGAGGCGCGAGCTCGCCCTGCGCCTGTTTCCCCGCGGCATCCCCCGGCTGTGGTGCCCGCTCCTCACCCATTTCGCCGAGGGGGGCGGCCTCGACCGGGCGCGGATGCGGGCCGCACTCGCCTTCCTCGGACCATGGGTCAAGGGCTTCCTCGTCCCGGGGAGCACCGGCGAGGGCTGGTCCATGCCCGATGTCGAGGTGCGCGAGCTGCTCGACTTCATGATCGACGAGGTGCGGGGCGTGGGCGGGCACCTGCTCGTTGGCATCCTCAAGACCGACGCGGCGGATGTGCTCACCTCGCTGCGGCAGCTCATGGCCTTCCTGCGGGACCGGACCGGGGCGAGGGATGCCCAGGAAAGCCTCATCCGGTCCTCGGTGTGCGGGTTCGCGGTCTGCCCGCCCTCGGGTCCCGAGCTCTCAGAGCGCCAGGTGCGCGCCGCCCTCGAGGAGGTCCTCTCGCTCGAGATCCCGGTGGCCCTCTACCAGCTCCCCCAGGTGACGCAGAACGAGATGACGCCCGGGACGGTGAGCGCCCTCTCGCAGCGCTACCCCGGCTTCCTGCTCTTCAAGGACTCGAGCGGGACGGACCGGGTGGCGGCCTCCGGCTTCTCGGGCGCGTTCCTCCTGCGGGGAGCGGAGGGCGACTACGCGCGCCAGCTCGCGAGCGGCGGGGGCCGCTACGACGGCCTGCTGCTCAGCACCGCCAACTGCTTTGCCCGGCCCCTCAGCGCCATGATCGAAGCGCTCGACCGCGGAGAGCGAGAGGAGGCGGCCCGCTTCTCCGGAAGGCTCTCGGCGCTCTGCGAGGAGCTCTTCCCGGTGGCGGCCGAGGTGGGGTACGGCAATCCCTTCACCAACGCCAACAAGGCCATGGATCACTTCTTCGCCTACGGCCCGGGGGCGGCCGAGCGCCCTCCCCCGCGGCTCCACTCCGGGATGCGACTGCCGAAGGACCTCGTGCTCGCCGCTGGCGCCGCGCTCGAGCGCCAGGGTCTCCTGCCCGAGCGCGGCTATCTCGGCTGAGCCACCGGCGTCCCGGACGGGTATTCCGGCGCGCCCCTGGCGCGGAGCCGGGCGAGGGCCTCTTCGGGCGCACCTTCGCCGAGGGACGAGCTCGGCTGCCCCCGGAAATACGCGCGAAGCTCTCGCTGGCCCCCGCCTATAGGCCCCGCCTCGCGAGTGCCCTGGCCGCGCCCTTCGCCCCCACGACCACCCTGAGTGAATGAGGGCCGGCCGAGCGCGGGCGCCGCGAGGAGGCCCCCGTCGACCTCTCCTGCTACTTCTCCTTTTCCGGCTTGGGCAGGGGCTTGCCCTTCTCGAACACCGAGTTGGCGCCGAACTTGGCGACGATCTTCTTCTTGGTGTCGAGGCCGCCGGTCATCTCGATGACGAAGGTCGGGACGCGGCGAGCGCGCCGGTCGGCCACCCACTTCGTCATTTCCTCGCCGCGGGCGCGGCTGCGCCGGGCGCGTCCGGCCGCCCGCTTGACGCCGTCCTTCACGGCCAGGGTCTTCTCGAGCTCCACCGCGGCCAGCTCCGCCACCTGCCGCTGTATGGCGGGCGCGATCCGTTGCATGGCCGCCGCCACCGCGCCCTTCAACAGGTCCTCAATGCTCTGTGCCTTTCGAGGCATATCCTCTCCTTAGACGTCCGCTTAGAGGCCGCGATTGCATGGGCGAGCCGGCCCCACGCGCCGTTTTTACCATAAGACCGCTCAATTCCAAGCACAATCGTTTTCCAGAGGCATTCTAGAAAGGGTGCTCTGTTTGGCCGGAGCGGTCTTTAGACTCCGCGGCGAGTTGGCGCGCGCGGCGCCCATTCGCCGACACCCAATCGACCTACGCGCCCCGGCCAATCACGTTCACGGCCGGGCGCACCACCTCGCCTTGGCTGGCGCGGCCGGGCTGACAGACCGCGGTGGTGAGATGTGGCACATGGTCGCACCCT
>DATJVF010000212.1:0-3690 GCA_035501995.1 Anaeromyxobacteraceae bacterium | reverse complement strand
GGCCACGGCGCGGACGAGCTGGGGGAGGTCGGCCCTGAGCGTCGGCTCGCCGCCGGTCAGCCGCACCTTCCAGAAGCCCAGGTCGGCGAAAGCCCTCACGAGGCGGCGCACCTCGTCGAGGGAGAGCAGGGCGGGAGCGGGAGCGCGCGCGCATCCCTCGGGCAGGCAGTACAGGCACCGGTAGTTGCAACGATCGGTGAGGGAGAGCCGCAGGTAGTACAGATGCCGCCCGAAGGCATCCCGCAGGGCCCGCCGGTCCGGGGCGGCGTTCATCCGCGGGCCGTCCTCGGGCCGAGCCGAGGCGATCGCCGGGACGGGTGGCGGGAGGGACCACCCGGGAGGCGTGGCCAGCGCCACCTCGTCACTTTGCGCCGTCGAAGGTCCAAAGCCCCGGCCGGGGGGCAGCCGGGGCGCTCCCGCTCCCCGAGCGCCGCGACGCGGTCGCACGACGCCTTGGCCTCCGCGAAGCTCAGCACCTCTCCTCCGCCGGGCCCCGGAGCCGCCTCCCGCCAGGGCCACCCCCATGCTATCACCGGCCGGCGGCCGGCGGACCGAAGAGGGCGCGGCGAGGGCCTCGCGAGGGCGGCGCTCCCCTCGCCTTGGCGCACCGACTTCAAGGCTTCTCGGGCTCGGCCCCTCCCTCCGGAGCGGCCGGGGGCGCTTCCATCGAGTGCGCGAAGCCTGGGAGCCCATTGTCCCTTCCCGGGGGGAGCCCGGCCTTGAGCAGGGCCAGCGCGGTGGGGGGGTCGTCGGCGTACTCGAAGAGCGAGAGGTCCTGCGCGTCGATCACGCCGTGCCGCACCAGCGCATCGAAGTTGACGATCTCCTTCCAGTAGCTCGAGCCGTAGAGGAGGACCTTGACCTGCCGGTCGAGCTTGCGGGTCTGGGCCAGGGTCAGCATCTCGGAAAGCTCGTCGAGGGTACCGAACCCGCCCGGGAAGACCACCAGCGCGCGCGCCAAGTGCGCGAACCACAGCTTGCGCATGAAGAAGTAGTGGAACTCGAAGGAGAGCTCTCGCGTGATGTAGGGGTTGGGGCGCTGCTCGCGCGGCAGGCTGATGTTGAGGCCGATGGTCTTGCCGCCGGCCTCGGAGGCACCGCGATTGGCGGCCTCCATGATGCCCCCGCCCCCGCCGGTGCAGACGATGTAGCGGTGCTCGTGGATCGGGAGCCCCTTCGACCACTCGGTGACGAGCCGGGCCAGCTCCCGTGCCTCGCGGTAGTAGCGGCCGAGCGGTCCGTCCGGCGAGAGGCGGGCCGAGCCGAAGAAGACGATGGTGTCGCGGATGCCCTCGCGTCGAAAGACCTCCCGGGGCTGCAGGTACTCGGCCAGGATGCGGAGCGGGCGGGCGGCCTCGCCGTCGAGGAAGGCCTCGTCCTGGTAGGCGAGCCGCGGGCGGCGGGCGGGGGGGCTCATGCCGCCTCCTTCGCGCGCGCGAAATCGATGAAGCCGCGCTCGACGTTGGTGCCGAGGAGCTCGACCCGTAGGCGGTCGCCCACGTCCAGGCCTTCGAAGCCGCGGACGAGCTTGCCCTCCACCGGCGGGTTCGTAAGCCTCACCCAGGTGCCCTTCGGCGCGGCCCCGGTCACCAGGCCTTCGAAGCGCTCGCCGATCCGCGGGGCGAGGAGCAGGGCGGCCGCGCACTTGCGCACCTGACGCTCGACCTTGGCGGCCTGGTCCTCCTGGTCGGTGCAGTGACGGGCCAGCGCCTCGAGCTCCTGGTCGAGGTAGGGCGAGGGCGCGCCGCGGAGCGCCGCCTTGACCAGGCGGTGGTTGACGAGGTCCGGGAAGCGCCGGTTGGGGGCGGTGGAGTGGGTGTAGTCCTGCACCGCCAGCCCGAAGTGGCCGTCCACGCTCTGGCCGGGCCGCTCGACGGCGTACTCGCCCTTGCCGAGGAGCTTGATGACCGAGAGCGACAGGTCCGGGAAGTGGACCGGGTCGACCTGGCGCCGGAGCGTGAGGAAGGCCTCCAGCGCCGGCGCGCTGGGGAGGTCCGGCAATCGCTCGCCCAGGCCGTTCGCGAGGGCCACGATGCGATCCCAGCGCTTCGGGGTGCGCAGCACGCGGCGGAGCGCCGGCAGGCCCCGGCCGAGGAGGTACTTGGCGACGGCGCCGTTCGCCGCCACCATGAAGTCCTCGATAAGGTCCTTGGCGCTGTTCCTGTCATCCGGCCGTAGCTCGGAGATGGCTTCCCCCTCGAACACCGCCCGCGTCTCGAGGGTCTCGAGGCTCAGCGCGCCGTGCCGGTGCCGCACCTGCTTCATCGCCCGGGCCACCCGGTCCTGCAGGCGGAGCTGCTCCTCCAGGCCGGGCACCTGGCTGACCCGGGGCGGCGCCGCGGCCCGGCCCTCGAGCCAGGCCGCCACGCTGTCGTAGGCGAGCTTGGCGTGGTTCCTCACCAGCGCCCGGTAGACCTCGGATCCGCTGACCGTGCCGTCGCCCGCCACCGCCATCTCAATGACCAGGGCGACGCGGTCCTGGTCCTCCGCGAGCGAGGTGAGGTCCGTCGAGAGCCGGACGGGGAGCATGGGGAAGGTCTCGGCCGCCGTGTAGACCGAGGTGGTGTTGGCCCGGGCGTGCTCGTCGATGGCCGAACCCTGCTTCACGGTCGCGTCGACGTCCGCGACGGCCACCAGGATCGTCACCGCCCCGCCCGTCACCGGCTCCGCCACCGACAGCTGGTCGAGGTCGCGCGAGTCGTCGTTGTCGATCGAGGCCCACAGGAGCCCGCGCTGGTCGCGGGTCGATCCGTCCGGACCGGCCGGCCCCAGGATGGCGGCGGTCTCCGCAAGGACCCTCGGGGAGAAGTCGGGAAGGAGGCCGCGCTCGGTCATCGCTCGGCGGGCGAGCGCCTTGAGGAGGTTCTTGCTCGGGGGGGTGGGCATCGGCCGATCCTGGCGCAGTACGGGCCGCCAGGCCAGCCTGGTTCACGGCCTCCCTCCCCTGAACCGCGGGGAACGGGGCGGAGGCGGGGCGGGCCGGCTGCCCCCGGCGGACGGAAATCGTTTTCCCGTGGCCTTTTCCCCGGACGACGAGGTGGCGACCGGGGGCCGGGACCCCGCGGCCGCTCCGACCTCCCCGGCCCGGCCGCCCCCATGAGGGACCTCGGCCCCCTGCGCGGCTCACCCGCGCTCGGCGAGGAGCCGCCGGCGCCGCCCGTGCGAACGCTCTCACGCTCCTCCCTGGGGGCTCTTGCCGCCCGAGGCCCTTCGAGCTCGAAGCGGAGGAGCGCCGCCTCCGAGGAGGTGGCTGGGTGCCTTCGGCGGTGAGGCAGGGAGCGAACTCGCGGTCCCTCCCTTCGCGGCGGCCGCAGAGGCGATAGATGGTCCCACCTGCCGCCCCTTTCTGCTACGCTGCTCGCGCCTGGTGGAGGGCGGATGCACGCAGGGATCCCCCCGCACCCTGCCCCTTCGCTCTCCCCCGGGCATTACCCGCACCGCCCTCCCGTTCGAGACCCGCGCGCTGGCGCTCTGGGTCGGGGCGCGGGAACGGTGGGTGAAGGGCCTGCGAGGTCACAGGTCGCCGGTGGCTCGCGCCAGCTCCAGGCGGGTGAGGGCGTAGTTGTAGCGCGCCCGGGCCAGGTTGGAGCGGGCGGTGGTGAGGGCGGACTGGGCGTCGAGCAGGTCGGTGGTGGTGGCGCTCCCGGCGCGCAGCAGGGCGTCGGTGACCCGGTAGGCCTCCTCGGCGCT
>DATJVF010000211.1:0-2796 GCA_035501995.1 Anaeromyxobacteraceae bacterium | reverse complement strand
GCTCGCTGGGCGGCTTCGTGGTGGGGGACCGCGCGCTCGTCGACTACCTCGTGAACCGGGCGCGCCCCCTCATCTTCTCGACCGGGCTACCCCCGTCCGCGGTGGCGGCGGCGCTCGCTGCCCTCCGGGCCGCCGAGGCGGAGCCGTGGCGCCGGGAGCGGGTGCTCGCCCTCGCCGCAAGGGCGCGCGCCGCCCTCGCCGCGGCCGGTTACGAGGTCCTCCCCGGAAAGACGCCCATCGTGCCCATCGTGGTGGGGGACGAGCGCCTCGCGTCGGCCCTCTCCGAGGCCTGCCTGGAGCGCGGCGTCTTCGTGCCCGCCATCCGGACGCCCAGCGTCCCCGCCGGACGCGCCCGGCTCCGCATGACCCTCTGCGCCGACCACACCGACGGACAGCTCGAGCAGGCGCTCGCCGTCCTGTGCGAGGCCCGCGAGAGGCTCTCGCCATGACCCCACAGACCCCGGTCCCCGCCTTCCCGCGCCCCGCTGGACCCTCCTGGCCCTCCCTGGTCGTCGTCGGAACCGACACCGGCGTTGGCAAGACGGTGGTGACGGCCCTCTTCGCCCGCGCCTACCGACGGGCCGGGGTACGGGTGGCGGCCTACAAGCCGGTGGCGAGCGGTGCGGTAATCCGCGACGGCATGCGCGTCTGGGAGGACACCACCTTCCTCGCTGCCGCCGCCGGCACCACCGAGCCCGAGGCGGGCACCTACCGCCTCGTCGAGCCGCTGTCGCCGCACCTGGCGGCGGCCACCGACGGCGTCACGATCGACCTCTCGGTCATCGCCGATCGCGTGGCGGCGCTGCGCTCGTCGCACGCGGCCGTCCTCGTCGAGGGGGTGGGCGGGCTCATGGTCCCGCTCACGTCCGAGGACACGCTCCTCGACCTGGTGGTGCGCCTCAGGCTCGCGGCCGTCGTGGTGGCCCGGCCGGGCCTCGGCACTCTCAACCACACTCTCCTCACCGTGGGTGCCCTGCGGGACGCCGGGGTGACCGTGTCGGGGCTCGTGGTGTGCGGCATGCCGGCGCGGCCCGGGCGCGCCGAGCGGGCGGCCCCGGCGGAGCTCGAGCGCCTGTGCCGCGCGCCGCTCGTCGGCGTGGTGCCGTGGATCGACGGTCTCGACGTCGCCCGGGGCGACCCGGCGCCGCTCGAGGCCCACCGTGACGCGCTGGACCTCACCCGCCTCTGGCTCCCCGGCGACGACCACGCCCGCGCGCTCGCCGCCGACCGGGCCCACGTCTGGCACCCCTTCACGCCCATGCAGGAGTACCTCGAGGAGCGGCCGCACCCGCTCATGATCGTGGAGGGCCGGGGCAGCCTCCTCACCGACTCCGAGGGCCGCGACTACCTCGACGGGACGTCGTCCCTGTGGGTGAACGTCCACGGGCACCGCACGCCGCGGATCGACGCCGCCGTGCGGGCCCAGCTCGCCCGGGTGGCGCACACCACCCTGCTCGGTCTCTCGAGCGAGCCCTCGGCGCTTCTCGCCGAGCGGCTGGTGGCGCTCGCGCCCGAGGGCCTGTCGCGGGTCTTCTACTCCGACAGCGGGTCGACCGCCGTCGAGGTCGGCCTCAAGATGGCCTTCCAGTTCTGGAAGCAGTCGGGCCGTCCCGAGCGGCGCGAGTTCATCGCCCTCGACCAGGCCTATCACGGCGACACCATCGGCTCGGTGAGCCTGGGCGGGATGTCGCTCTTCCACGGCATCTTCGAACCGCTGCTCTTCGACGTCCACCGGGTGCCCTCGCCCACCTGCTACCGCTGCCCGCTCGGAGAGACCTACCCCGGGTGCGAGCTACGCTGCCTCGGGCCGCTCGAGCGGGTCCTCGAGGCGCGCGGCGACCGGATCGCCGCCCTGGTCGTCGAGCCGCGCGTCCAGGGCGCCGCCGGCATGCTGGTCCAGCCGCCGGGGTGGCTCCGCCGCGCCGCCGACCTCTGCCGCGCCAAGGGAGTCCTCCTCCTCGCCGACGAGGTCGCGACCGGGTTCGGACGCACCGGGACCCTGTTCGCCTGCGAGAGCGAGGGCGTGAGGCCCGATCTGATGACGGTGGCGAAGGGCCTCACCGGGGGCTACCTGCCGCTCGCCGCGACCCTCGCCACCGAGCGCATCTACCAGGCGTTCCTCGGGCGCCCGGAGGAGTCCCGTACCTTCTTCCACGGGCACACCTACACCGGTAACCCGCTCGCCTGCGCGGCGGCCCTCGCGAACCTCGACCTCTTCGGGGAGCGCGACCTCCTCGAAGAGGTGCGCCGGCGGGCCGCCGAGCTCGCCGAGCTGCTCGCCCCACTCGCTCGCCTGCCACGAGTGGGCGACGTCCGGCAGGCCGGGCTCATGGCCGGGGTGGAGCTCGTCCGCGACACCGCTACCAAGGAGCCCTTCGACCCGGCCCTGCGGATCGGGCGACGCGTGATCCTGGCCGCGCGCGAGGAGGGCGTCATCCTGCGCCCGCTCGGCGACGTGGTGGTGCTCATGCCGCCGCTCGCCATCGCGGCCCGCGACCTGAAGCGCATGGTGGAGGTGACGGGCCGCGCCATCGAGCGTACCGTCGAGCAGCTCGCATGAGCCTGGCGAGCCTCACCGGCGATGGGTGCCGCGCCTTCGCCGCCGCCTCCCCCCGCCGGCGGGGCGTCGTCCTCCACGGGTACGGAGGCGACGGCGGGGAGGCCGCCGCCCTGGCGGCGGCCCTGGCGGAGCGGCTCGAGGCGCGAGTCCTCGTCCCGGACCTTCCCGGGCACGGCGGGCGGGCCGACGTGCCCCTCTCGCGCGAGTCGGCCCGGGCGGCGGTGGCGCTCCTCCGC
>DATJVF010000210.1:0-19402 GCA_035501995.1 Anaeromyxobacteraceae bacterium | reverse complement strand
ACGATCCGCGGATCGAGAGGGTGGTGAGCTGCCCGAGCCCGCCGTAGCCGTTCACCGCCACGCCGGGGGCGGTGGTGACGAGCTCGGCCACCGTCTTCGACTCGCCGGCGTAGCGCTCGGCGTCGACCACGGTGGTGGCGGCGGTGGCGTCGGTGGGGCGCAGCCGGTTCCCGGTCACCACGAGCTCCTCGCCGAAGGAGGGAGCGGCGGGACCGCTCGAGGTGGCCGGCTCGGAGGGGCCCTCGGCTCGCGCCCGCCCGGCCGCGCCCGGGAGCGCGGCCAGAGCGAGCGCGGCGAGCGCGCAAGCGCGGAGGGGGAAGCCCAAGTTCGCGCGTCTCCTTCGGACGCGGAAACGAGCGGCCACGCACCATGCGTGGCGGGCCGACGGAGGGAGGTCTCCTGGCTCCCGGGGCGCGGCGGGGATCCGCCGCAGCGGCCTGCCACCTTCCCGCCGCGCGAGCGGCAGTGGTGCCGATGCAGGCCCTTCACCCCGGCTACAGTGGCGGGACCGCGCCGGATTCCGGGCCCGTGACGGGCTCGTGGACCGGCTTCCCTGTTCCTCCGAGCGGGTGCTGCGCCCCCCTCCGTAGCGCACCCGCCGCGCGTCCGTCAAGCGCCGCGGTGAGCCTCTCACTCGCAGTGAGGCGCTCCCGGGACGCCGAGGCGAGCGCCCCGGTCGAGGGCCCACCCCGCCGGGCGCCTCCCGGGCGGGAGGTCAGTTGAAGCTCGGGCCCGGGAAGTGCGGCGCATCGCCGAGGTCGATGTTGCCGAAGCGCGCCTCGTACTTGGCGATGTTGTCCTGCAGCGCGTGCAGGAGGCGCTTCGCGTGCTTGGGCGTGGTGATGGCGCGCGTGCGCACCACCGCCTTGGGCGGGTGGGGCTGCAGGTAGACGAGGTCGAGGGTGAACTCGGTCTCGGTGTGGTTCAGCATCGCCATGTTGACGAACACGCCGTTGGCGATGTCGGGGTCGATGTCGATCTGCAGCTGGATGGCGCCTGTCGGCGAGGGGACGCTGGGCTTGTCGGCCATCCGGGGAGCATCACCGAATTCGGGCCGCTCTAGAAGGGGCCGCGGCGAGATGACCCGCCCGCGTCCCGCCAGGGAAGTGGCCTGAGGCCGGCCTTCCCGGGTACACGGAAGGCGTGAAGGCGTCGCCCGACCCGATCGAGGCTAGCGGGGGTCTTCCCGGGGATCCGTTCGATCTGCCGGGCGGACCGGACGCGGCCCTGCTCCTGCACGGGCTCACCGGCTCGCCCTTCGAGCTCTGGCCGGTGGCCCGGCGGCTGAACGCGCGCGGCGTGCGCTGCCGGGGCCCGCTCCTCGCAGGCCACGGCGGGGACCCCCGCGTCCTGGCCGGCGTCGGCTGGGAGAGCTTCGTCGCCGGGGCGCGGCGGGAACTCCTCGCGCTCGAGGGGGCGCGGCGGACGCTGCTCGTCGGGTGCTCGATGGGCGCGCTCGTCGCCTGCGCGCTGGCCCACGAGCTGCCCTCGCGGGTGGACGGGCTCGCCCTCCTGGCGCCGGCCTTCCGCCTACGGGCCCCAGGCGCCCTGGCGGCCTTCCTCGCCCGACGCACCCCGCTCGCGAGGCTCGCCCCCCTCTGGCCGAAGCTCGGGGGCTCCGACGTCCGCGACCAGGCGATGCGCCGGGCGAACCCATCGATGGGGGCGGTCCCGCTCCGGGCGGTGGGCGCGCTCGCCGACCTCGCCCGCCACGTGGAGGGCCTCTTGCCCGCCATCGCGGCGCCGGTCCTCCTCGTCCTCGGCGGGCGCGACCACACGGTGTCGTCGGCGGGGGCCCGGCGCGCCGCGCGCCGCTTCGGCCGCTGGCCGTGCCGGGTGGTCGAGCTCGAGCGGAGCTACCACCTCGTGGGGATCGACGTGGAGCGCGAGCGCTGCGCCGACGAGGTGGTACGGTTCTTCGACGGGATCCCCGTGGCGCGGGAGCGTCGCGGATGAGCGGAGGGCGCATGGCGGCCTACGTCTTGGCGATCGACCAGGGAACTACCGGGACCACCGTCCTCATCGTCGACCGGCGGCTCGCGGTGCGGGCCAAGGCCAACATCGAGTTCCGACAGATCTTCCCCAAGCCCGGCTGGGTCGAGCACGACCTCGAGGACATCTGGGGCTCGGTCCACGCCGGGGTGCAGAAGGCGCTCCGCGAGGCCGGGGTGCGCGGCGCCGAGATCGCGGCCATCGGCATCACCAACCAGCGCGAGACGGTCGCCCTGTGGGATCGCCGCTCCGGCAAGCCGGTCCACAACGCGGTGGTGTGGCAGGACCGGCGCACTTCCGAGCTGTGCGCCCGCCTCAAGGCGGAGGGCCGGGAGCCCATGGTCCGCGAGAAGACCGGCCTCGTGCTCGACCCCTACTTCTCGGCCACCAAGCTCGCCTGGTTGCTCGAGAACGTGCGCGGGGTCCGCGGGAAGGCCGAGTCGAGCCAGCTCGCCGCCGGCACCATCGACACCTTCCTCGCCTGGCGGCTCACCGGCGGCCAGGCCCACGTGACCGACGTCTCCAACGCCAGCCGGACTCTCCTCATGGACCTGCGCTCGTGCGCCTGGGACCCGGGGCTCCTCGAGCTGTTCGGGGTCCCGCGGGCGGTCCTACCCGAGATCCGCTCCAGCTCCGAGGTCTACGGACAGACCAAGAACGTGCGCGGCCTCCCCGATGGGATCCCGGTCTGCGGCATGGCCGGCGACCAGCAGGCGGCGCTCTTCGGGCAGGCCTGCTTCGGCCCCGGGGAGGCGAAGTGCACCTTCGGAACCGGCGCCTTCCTCCTGCAGAACGTGGGCCCCGAGCCGGTGACCTCCCGCCACGGCCTGCTCACCACCGTGGCCTGGCGCATCGGCGAGGAGACCCACTACGCGCTCGAGGGCAGCGCCTTCATCGCCGGCGCCGCCGTGCAGTGGCTGCGCGACCAGCTGAAGCTCATCGAGAAGGCCTCCGACGTGGAGGCCCTGGCGAAGACGGTCAAGGACTCGGGAGAGGTGGTCTTCGTACCGGCCCTGGCCGGCCTGGGGGCGCCGCACTGGAGGCCGGAGGCGCGCGGCCTCATCTGTGGCCTCCACCGCGGGACCAGCGCCGGGCACCTCGCGCGGGCGCTCCTCGAGGGCATCGCCTTCCAGATCAACGACCTCGCCGAGGCCATGATGAAGGACGCCGGCCAGACCGTGCCGGTCTTGCGCGTCGACGGGGGCGCCTCGGCCAACGACCTCCTCATGCAGTTCCAGGCCGACCTGCTCGGGCTGCCCCTCGAGCGGCCGCGGATGGTGGAAACCACCGCCTTCGGGGCGGCCTTCCTGGCCGGCCTGGCTGCCGGCCTCTGGTCCTCGCCGGCTGAGATCAGCCGGAGCTTCCGCATCGGCAAGCGCTTCGAGCCCAAGATGAAGCCCGAGGAGCGCGAGCGGCACCTCGCCCGCTGGCGCCGCGCGGTCGGGATAGCCTAGAGAGGGGCCGGCCGGCGTGGCGTCCCGCCCGGCGACCGCTACGCCCCGCCACTAGAAGAGGCGGTCGAGCGCCTCGGCCACCGTCTCGACCGGGAGGAGCGTGAGCCCCCCCGGCACCTCGGCGTTGCGGGCGTTGCCCGAAGGCAGGAGGGCGCGGGTGAAGCCGAGCCGCGCCCCCTCGGCGAGCCGGGCCTCGGCCTGGGCGACCGCCCGCACCTCGCCGGCGAGCCCGACCTCGCCCAGCACCAGCGTGCGCGCCTCGATGGCCCGGTCGCGGAAGCTCGAGGCGAGCGCCGCCACGCAGGCGAGGTCGGCGGCCGGATCGTCGAGGGTGAGCCCGCCGGCCACGTTCACGAACAGGTCACAGGCCACGAGGTCGAGGCCCACCTTCTTCTCGAGCACTGCGGCCAGCAGGGCCACCCGGTTCGGGTCCACCCCGAGGGCGGTCCGCCGGGGCGTCCCGAAGCTCGTGGGCGAGGCGAGCGCCTGCACCTCGACGAGCAGGGTGCGGGTCCCGGAGAGCGCGGCGGCCACCGCGCTGCCGGCGGCGCCGGAAGGGCGCTCGGAGAGGAAGAGCGCCGAGGGGTTCGGGACCTCGGCGAGCCCGCGACCCTTCATCTCGAAGACGCCGAGCTCGCTCGCCGAGCCGAAGCGGTTCTTGTGCGCCCGCAGGAGCCTGTAGGGATGGGTGCCGCCCCCCTCGAAGTAGAGGACGGTGTCGACCAGGTGCTCGAGCACGCGCGGGCCGGCGATGGCTCCGTCCTTGGTGACGTGGCCGACGAGGAAGGTGGGGGTCTCGGTGGTCTTGGCGAAGGCCATGAGCCGGGCGGCCACCTCGCGGATCTGGCTCACCGTCCCCGGCGCGCTCGAGAGCTCCGGCAGGTAGAGGGTCTGGATCGAGTCCACCGCCAGCACGGCCGGCCGCAGGCGCTCGGCCGCGTCGAGGACCCTCACCGCGTCGGTCTCGGGGTAGATCTGCAGATTCTCGGCGGCGACGCCCAGGCGCTCCGCCCGCATCTTCACCTGGCGGGCCGACTCCTCGCCGGAGACGTAGAGGACCGGCCGGTCGGGGATCCCGCGCGCCAGGCGCTCCAGGGCCGCGAGGAGGAGCGTGCTCTTGCCGATGCCTGGGTCGCCCCCGAGCAGGATGAGCGAGCCCGGGACCACCCCTCCGCCGAGGACGCGATCGAGCTCCCCGATGCCGGTGCTGAGCCGGGCCTCCTGGCTCCCGGCCACCTCGTGCAGGGGGAGCGGACGAGACGGGCGCTCGCGCGGCGCCGGGCCGCGCCCGCCGCCGCGGGGCGAGGGCGCCGGAAGCTCCTCGTGGAGGGTGTTCCAGCGCCGGCAGGACGGGCACTGGCCGAGCCACTTGGGCGAGGCGTGGCCGCACTCGGCGCAGGCGAAGACTGTTCGAGGCGCGGGTGCGAGCTTCGCCATGCAGGAAGGGTTAGCACGCTGCTCTGACCGGTGACCCTCCAGAGGGCCGCCCCGCCAGCCGCCCCGCCACCCGGGGTGGGCCGGCCGGGCCTGCCGCGGCGGCGGGGAGGGGCCGGCGGCGCTACACTCATGGGCGTCATGGGCCCAGGATCGATCGGCCGGGTTCTCATCGCGCTCGGGGTGCTCCTCGCGCTCGCCGGGCTGGTGTTCCTCGCGGCGGAGCGCTTCCCGGGCCTCCGCATCGGCCGGCTCCCTGGCGATCTCCGCATCAGCCGGCCGGGCTTCACCTTCTACTTCCCGATCGCGACCTCGATCCTCGTGAGCATCGTGCTCAGCGTCGTCTTCTGGATCCTGGGGCGGTTCCGCTGACGATTCCCACCCCGGGGCGGGATCCTCACAGCCGTTCCACCTGGTAGCCGCGCTCGCGCAGCGCCCGCAGGATCTCGTCGACGTGGGCCGGCCCGCGCGTCTCCAGGGTGAGCTGGAGGGTCGTGTCGCCGAAGCGGTTCGAGAAGGCGCGCGAGTGGTGGACCTCGATGACGTTGGCCTGGTGGCTCGCCACCACCGAGGACACCTTGGCGAGCTGCCCCGGCCGGTCCTGGAGGGCCACCACCACGCGCACCAGGCGGCCGTCCCGCACCAGGCCCCGCTCGATGACCCGGGCCACCACGTTCACGTCGATGTTGCCTCCCGAGACCACCGCCACCACCCGCCGGCCCTCGAGCCCGCGCACCTTGCGGTTCAAGAGCGCGGCCACCGTCACCGCGCCGGCGCCCTCGACCACCGTCTTCTCCTTCTCGAGCAGGTAGAGGATGGCGCTCGCGATCTCCTCCTCGGAGACGGTGACGATCTGGTCGACGTACTTGCGGACGTGGGCGAAGGTGAGCTCCCCGGCACGCTTCACCGCGATGCCGTCGGCGAGCGAGGTGGCGGGCTCCAGGGTGACGAGCCGGCCCTCGTCGAGGGCGGCCAGCATCGAGGGGAGCAGCTCGGTCTCGACGCCGATGACGTTCACCTTGGGGGCGACGGCCTTGAGCGCCGTGGCCATGCCCGAGACGAGTCCCCCGCCCCCCACCGGGACCAGCACCGCCTCGAGGTCCGGGACCTGCTCCAGGATCTCGAGGGCGACGGTGCCCTGTCCGGCGATGACGGCCGGGTCGTCGAAGGGATGGACGAAGACGAGGCCCTCGGTGGCCTCGAGGCGCCGCGCCTCCTCGTGGGCCTCCTCGTAGTTCGAGCCGTAGAGCACCACCCGCGCCCCGTGGCTGCGGGTGTTCACCACCTTGAGGAGCGGGGTCGCCTCCGGCATCACGATGGTGGCCGCCACCTCCAGCCGCCCGGCGTGGTAGGCCACGGCCTGGGCGTGGTTCCCGGCGCTCGCCGCCACGAGCCCCTTCGAGCGCTCGGCCACCGGCATGGTGAGGAGCTTGTTGAGGGCGCCGCGCTCCTTGTAGGCGCCGGTCATCTGCAGGTTCTCGAGCTTCAGGAAGGCCTCGGACCCGCACAGCCGTGAGAGCGTGACGCTGCGCGCGCAGGGGGTCAGGTAGACCTCCTCCGCGATGCGCAGGCGCGCGGCCTTGACGTCGTCTAAGGTGACCATCATCCGGAGACTGACCCTAGCCTCGCCGGGTCGTCCCGGCAACACGAGGCCCCGCGAGCGCGGCGCCGCCCTTCACCGGGCGGCCGGACGAAGGCGATCAGTGCTGCTCGAGGCGCCTCGCGAGCTCGACCCGGTTGCGCACGCCCAGCTTGTCGAAGATGGTCTTGAGGTGGCTCTTCACGGTCTGCGAGGCGATGCCGAGGCGTTCGGCCACCTCGCGGGAACGCAGGCCGTCGGCCACCAGCAGGGCCACCTCGCGTTCGCGCTGGGTGAGCCCGTCGGCGGCGCTGGGAGGGACGGCAGCCTCGCCGGGGGTGGGGATGGCCGTCGGCAGCCCCTCGCGCCACAGGTGGAGCTGGGTGCGCCCCTTGCCGACCGCGGTCACCTCGATGCGGAGCCGCTCGCCGATGCGCTCCATGATGAGGCAGCGGCGGATGCCCGGGGCGCCGTTCTGGGCTCCCTCGGCGAGGCCCTTCAGCTCGGCCGGCAGCTCGGAGCCGTCAGCGACCTCGCTCCAGAAGGACTTCAGGATCTCCTCGGCCTGCCGGTCGCACTTCAGGTGATACAGCGCATCGGAATACGCGGACGCGCCTCGAGGCATCGAAGCGCGGGACGTCGCTCGCATCATTGGCCAGCCCCCCTGATTGGCGTTGTACCGCCATGGTACGCCTTGACGCGCCACCGATCACGCTACGGAAACGGACCCTGGGTGCGGTAATTGAATCTTGGGGCTAACCCCAAGGGGTGAATATACATCCTACAACGCCCCGGGATCATGGATAATTTATGAGCGTGTCGCCCCGCCGGGCGGAGCAGACAAGCCTAGTGCCGGTTGGGGTGGGCGATCGGGCGTCCCAGCGGGCGCCGCCTCGTCGGCCGGGTCCCACGAAGCGGGGGGCGGCCATTTGCCACACCCGCGCCGTCGGAGCGGCTGGCGCGGGCGAGACGAAGGTCAGCGAAGCTCGACCTCGAAGCCGAGCCGGCGCGCCGCCTCGAGGAGCTCGTCGGCGGGCGAGACGCGCAGGGGGATTTGCAGGGTGGTCTCGCTCTCGGTCGGGATCACCGCACGCAGGGTCACCGTGCAGGCGCCGGGGAAGCGGCCGAGGAGCGCCTTCAGCTGCTTCGCCCGTTCGGCGGTGAGCCCGTCGGCGTCGATGCGCAGCGCCACCTCGGTGGTCTTCTGGCTGCGGACCTCGGCGAGGAGCTCGAGGTCGGTGGCGGCGATCTCGGCGCGCGGGTTGTCCTCGTCGCGGGTGTTCATCCGGATCTGGCCGTGGACCAGGACGGGCTGATCGCTCTTCGCCACCGCCTCGAAGTCGGCCCAGCCCCTCTGGGCGGGCCGGCCGCCCTGCGCCGGGCGAGAGCCCCAGCAGAGGACCTCCACGGTCCCGGTGAGGTCCTCGAGGGTGAAGAATCCGTAGCGGGTCCCCTTCTCCTTGTTGACCTTCTCCCTGAGCGAGGCGACGACGCCCACCACGGTGACCTTGTCGTCCTGGCGCTTGTGGGCGACCTCGGCGCAGGTGCAGGAGGCGTAGCGGCGGGCCTCGCGCTCGTAGCCCTGGAGCGGATGGCCGGTCAGGTAGAAGCCGAGCGCCTCCTTCTCGAAGAGGAGCCTCACCCGCTCCGGCCACTCCTGCACCTCCCCGCCGTCGGCGGCGGGGTCGCCGGCCGCCGGGTAGCGGGGCCTGGGAGCGGCGGCGGAATCGAGGGCGCCGAAGAGGCTCTTCTGTCCGGAGATGCGGTCGGCCTGGGCCGACGAGCCGGCGGCGAAGGCCGCCTCGATACCGTGGAAGAGCTGCCAGCGCGGGACGCCCTCGAAGTCGAAGGCGCCGCACTTCACGAGCGCCTCGACCACCTTCTTGTTGATCTTGCGGACGTCGACCCGGGCGCTGAAGTCGTGGAGCCCCTTGAAGGCGCCGCCCTCCTCCCGGGCGGTCAGGATCGCCTGGACCGCCGCCTCGCCCACCCCCTTCACGGCGCCGAGGCCGAAGCGGATCTGACCCAGGGCCGGCTTCTCGGGCTTCTCGGGGTCCTGGCCGGCGGCGCTGGCCGGCAGCGCGCTGAAGGCGGCGCCGGAGGCGTTCACGTCGGGGGGAAGGACCGCGATCCCGCTCTGGCGCGCCTGCGAGATGTGGAGCACCACCTTGTCGGTGTTGGAGGCCTCGCTCGAGATGAGGGCCGCCATGAACTCCACCGGGTAGTGAGCCTTCAGCCAGGCGGTCTCTACGGTCAGCATCCCGTAGGCGGCCGAGTGCGACTTGTTGAAGCCGTAGGCGGCGAACTTCTCCATGAGGTCGAAGATGCCGCCCGCCCGCGCGGTCTCGATGCCGCGCTTCTCGCAGCCCTCCATGAAGCCGGAGCGCTCCTTGGCCATCACCTCGGCCTTCTTCTTGCCCATGGCGCGCCGGAGCAGGTCGGCGCGGCCCAGGCTGTAGCCGGCCAGCACCTGCGAGATCTGCATCACCTGCTCCTGGTAGACGATGACGCCGTAGGTATCCTCCAGGATGGGGGCGAGGTCGGGGTGGGGGTAGCTGACCGGGTCGCGGCCGAGCTTGCGGTCGATGTAGACGTCGACCATGGTCCGGCCGTCGTCGAGCTTCTGGTCGAGCGGGCCCGGGCGGTAGAGGGCGCCGGCGGCGATGATGTCCTCGAAGCGCGAGGGCTTCATCTTCACCACCATCTCGGTGAAGCCGCTCGACTCCAGCTGGAAGATCCCAGCCGTGTCGCCGCGGCCGATGATCTCGTAGACCGCCGGGTCGTCGATGGGGATGTCCTCGGCGCGCAGCCCCGCCTGCTCGGGGTAATTCTGGCGGATGAGGCGGATGGCGTCGTCGATGACGGTGAGGGTCTTGAGCCCCAGGAAGTCGAACTTGACGAGCCCGGCCGCCTCGGCCTCGTCCTTGGCGAACTGGCTGACGAGCTGGCCGGAGTCGGGGTCCTTGGTGACCGGCACGTACTCCCACAGCGGCCGGTCGGCGATGACCACCCCGGCCGCGTGCAGGCCCTGCTGCCGGTTAAGACCCTCGAGCGACAGGGCCACCTCGAGCAGGTCCTTCTCGGTCACCTGCTCCGCTCGGCCCTGCCCGTCCTGGAAGGCCTTCAGAACCTTGGGCCGCTCGTACATCTCCCGCAGCCTCGGCTCGGGCGCACGCTTGTCGGAGCCGAAGATGAGCTCCTTCAGCGGAGGGGTCTTGCCCTGCACCGGCTCGGGGACGAGCTTGGCGATCCGGTCGCCCTCGGCGAAGGGCAGCCCCATCACGCGGACGACATCGCGGATGACCGATCGCGCCTTCAGGGAGCCGAAGGTGATGATCTGGCCGACGTTGTCCTTGCCGTACTTCTCGGTGACGTAGCGGATCACCTCGTCGCGCCGGTTCTGGCAGAAGTCCACGTCGAAGTCGGGCATCGAGACCCGCTCGGGGTTCAGGAACCGCTCGAAGAGCAGGTTCCAGCGCAGAGGGTCGAGGTCGGTGATGCGCAGCGCGTAGGCCACGATCGAGCCGGCCCCCGAGCCCCGGCCCGGGCCGACCGGCACCGCGTGCCCCTTCGCCCAGTTGATGAAGTCCTGCACGATGAGGAAGTACCCGGCGAAGCCCATCTTCTCGATGACCGAGAGCTCCATCTCGAGCCTCGCCCGGTAGGCGTCGGCGTCGAACGGGTAACGGTTCCCGATCTCGCGGAAGCGCCGGTCGAGACCCTCGCGCGCCAGCTTGAAGAGGTAGGCGCTCTCGGAGAGCCCCTCGGGGAGCTGGAACTGCGGGAGGAAGTTCTTCCCGAGCTTCAGCTCGACGTTGCACATCTCGGCGATGCGCGCGGTGTTGTCGATGGCCTCGCGCATCCCGGGCAGCGCCTTCACCATGTCGTCGGGCGAGGTGATGTACAGGCCGTCGGTCTCGTGGTGCAGGCGCTTGGGGTCGGAGAAGGTCTTCCCCGAGGCGATGCACATCAGCACCTCGTGGGCCTTGGCGTCCTCCCGCTTGGCGTAGTGAGCGTCGGCGGTGGCGGCGAGCGGGATGCCCTCCGCCTCCCCCAGCTCGGCCAGGCGGGCGTTCACCTCCAGCTGCTCCTTGAGGCCGTTCGACTGCACCTCGAGGAAGAACGAGCCCGGCTCGAAGAGGTCCCGGTACTCGCGCGCCGCCCGCCGAGCGCCGTCCATGTCGCCCTGGCGAGCGAGCCGTGGTACCTCGCCGGCCAGGCAGGCAGTGAGCCCGATGAGCCCCCGGGCGTGGTCGCGCAAGAGCTCCTTGTCGATGCGCGGGTCGTAGTAGAAACCCTCGGTGAAGGCCATCGAGGAGAGGTAGCGCAGGTTGGCCCAGCCCTCGGCGTTACGGGCGAGCAGGATGAGGTGGCGCCCGATGCGCTCGGAACGGTCGTGGCGCCCCTTCTCCCCGGCCACGTACGCCTCGTAGCCCAGGATGGGCTTCACCCCGGCCGCCTTGGCCTGCTTGTAGAAGTCCACGGCGCCGAAGAGGTTGCCGTGGTCGGTCACTGCGACGGCGCCCATCCCCTTGGCCTTCACGGTGGCGAGCAGGTCCTTGATGCGGATCGCGCCGTCGAGCAGGCTGTAGAGGGTATGCAGATGGAGGTGGGTGAAATCGGCCAAGGGGCGGGACTCCTTCGGAAGATCCCTTCATAGCAGGGCGCACTGACAGGGCGCCACGCGGCGGTCTCGCACCCCAGTTCGCGCACCCGCTCTCGGGGCCGGCCCTTCCTCGCCGCGCCCGGGACAGCGCGCCGCTGTAGCTCCCTCCCATGGAACGACCGCTTCCTGCTCGGCGCGCCGATGTCCGCCGGCTCTTCGCCACCCGGGCGGTGCGCCTGTTCGCCCCGGCTTCCTCGTCCTCGACCTCTCGGCGGCCGGGCTCTCCGAGGCGGGCAGCGGGGTCCTCCTCTCCCTCACCCTGCTCGGCGACACCGCCATCTCGCTCGCCCTCACCACCCGGGCCGACCGCGCCGGGCGGCGGCGCACGCTCGTCGCTGGCGCCCTGCTGATGGTCTTCGCCGGGGTGCTCTTCGCCCTCGCCCGAAGCTTCCCCCTCCTGCTCTTCGCCGCCACCGTGGGGTGCTGAGCCCGGCCGGCAACGAGGTGGGCCCCTTCCTGGCCATCGAGCAGGCGGCCCTCGCGCAGGCCCTGCCGGCCGAGCGCCGCACCGAGGCCTTCGCCCGCTACACCTTGGCCGGGCCCTCGCCACCGCCCTCGGGTCGCTCGCCGGAGGCGCGCTCGCCCCGCTCGCGAGCTACCGGGTGGTGGTGCTCGGCCACGCTGCGCTCGGCCTCCTGCTGGCGGTCCTCTTCACCGGCCTCTGGCCGGCCGCCGAGGCTTCGGCCGAGGGGCGCGCCGGCCGGGGGCGGCCGGCCTTCCTCGCCGCGAAGCTCGGCCTCGAGCGCTCGCGGGCGGTGGTCCTCCGCCTCTCGCTTCTCTTCTCGCTGGACGCCTTCGCGGGCGGGTTCGTGGTGCAGGCCTTCGTGGCCAATTGGTTCCGCCGCCGCTTCGGCGCCCATCCGGCCCTGCTCGGCCGGATCTTCTTCGTGGCCAACGCGCTCGCCGGGCTCTCGGCCCTCTCGGCGGTCCGGGTAGCGCGCCGGATCGGGCTCGTGCGCACCATGGTCGTGACCGACCTGCCCTCGAACGTCCTGCTCATCCTCATCCCGCTCATGCCGACCCTGCCGCTCGCCATGGCGGTGCTGTTCCTGCGCTTCTCCATCTTGGACGTGCCCACCCGGCAGTCCTACACCATGGCGGTCCCGCGCCTGAGGGAGGGGCGTCAGTGCTTCAGGCCGGTGGGGTGCCCGCCCTCCTCCTCGAAGCCGTGGGCGAGGAGGAAGTGATAGACGGGGAAGGGCTCCTCGCGCGAGCCGCCCACCACCTCGAACAGGTACTGCCCGGGCTCGCCACCCTCCTCGGGCGTCGCCTCCACGTAGAGGACGTCGCGCACGTCGAGCACCACCTCGGCCACGAGCTGCTTGCCGGAGAGGAGCTGGACGACCGGGCTACGGTCCGCGTCCTCCTCGAGGTGCCAGTGGAAGGCCTCCTGGTCGTGCAGGAACGCGTCCACCGTGCCCGCGCGCAGGATGCAGTTGGGGTGGCGCTTGAGCCAGCGCCAGAAGCGGTCAAAGGCGAGGGTGGTCCCGGTCTCGACGGTGACGCTCATGCGACCGGAATATAGCCGCACTCGCCGCCGGGCGTCCCCTGTGCTCTCATGGGGGCGTGGAACTCACCGACCAGGCGGCGCGTGCCCTTTCCGTGGTGCGCCGCGACGGGTGCGCCCTGCGCTACGTGGTGGACGAGATCTGTCACTCGAGGCGCTATCGCCTCTCGGTTCGCTACGAGGCCCCCGCCCTCGGCGAGGTGCGGCTCGGGCTCGTCTACTCCGACGACCGCGAGGCGCTGCTCGCGCTCGGCGCGAGGCTCGCCGCCGAGGGCGCGGCGCCGGAGGACGTCGAAAAGGGGTCGTAGGGGGTCTCCGCGGCGCCCGTCAGCCCCGCTCCATCCGCGGCAAGAGCCAGCGGAGCGAGCGCTCGTAGCGGTAGTCGATGCCGCGGTGGCCGTCGTCGAACTCCTCGTGGAGGACCGCGACCCCACCGGCCCGCAGGGACTCGACCACCATGCGCGCCCCCCAACGCAGGTGGTACTCGTCGCGGGTGCCGCAGTCGATGAAGAGCGAGCCGAGTTCGCGGAAGGCGGGGAGGGTGCCCGGCACGAAGCGCACCGGATCGTGGGCGAGCCAGCGCGCCCACACCTCCTCCTTGAGCCGCGCGGTCGAGGGCTCGAAGGGGAGGGCGAGGCCGAGCGGCTCTCCCGGGCTCGGGGAGTAGGCGGCGGCCATGGCGAGGACGTTGAGCGTCGGGTGGTCCTCCGCCCGCGGCCGCGTCTCCCTCGCCCTCCGCAAGAAGGCCGCCAACCACTCGGCGGGGTCGGCGCCCTCGAGCGCCGCCGCCGCTCGGGGGAAGTCCGGCAGGTAGCAGTACTCGAAGCCGGCGTCCCCGGCGTGGCAGGCGAGGTGGCCGAACAGGTCGGGGTGGTGCGCCCCCATGAGGAGCGCACCGTAGCCGCCCGAGCTCTTGCCCACCACCGCCCGGGCCTCGCGGCGGGGGATGGTCGGGTAGGCCCGGTCGACCCGCGGCACCACGTCGTGGGCGAGGTAGTCGCGGTAGCGCCCCACCGCGGAGCTGTTCACCCACTGGCTCCCGCCGAGCGCGGTGAACCCGTCCACGAAGACCCCCAGGAACGGCGGCAGGCTCCCGGCCGCCACGAGAAGGTCGAGGCGCTCGGGCACCGAGGGCTGGAAGGGCGTCACGTTGACCCAGCCCCGCGCGCTGCCGCTGAAGCCGTGCAGGAAGTAGACGGCCGGGAAGCGCGCCCCGCGCTCGTAGCCCGGCGGCAGGTAGAGGAGCAGCGGGCGGCGAGACGGATCGCCGAGCGGATTGCCGGCGAGGGCCTTCGAGTCCACCTCCGTCCACTCCAGCCGTCCGCGCATGGCCAAAGCCTCCGAGCGAGGCGGCGCGGGCGCCCCCGGGCGCCCGCGCGCGAAAGAGGGAGGGGGGCGGGCAGGTCCGGCGCCTCCCTCCGTGCACCAGGTGAGGTTCCATCCTCGCCCGGCTGAAGGGCCCGCGCCAGGGCTCGCTCGGCGAGGTCCCCCGCGGGAGCCTCACCCGGCGAGCGGGCGGCCTCCTCGAGGGGCGGTGGGCGGGTTAAGAAGGGCCTCGTGCCCTTCGCTAGGCGGTGGCCGGACCGGCCGAGGAGGCGACCCTTGCCCGGCCCCTATTGGTGGCTGTGGGCCGGCGTGCTCGTCAACCGGCTCGGGGGCCTGGTGGTGCCGTACCTCTCCATCTACCTCACCGAGCGGCGGGGGGCCTCGGTCGCACAGGCCGGGGCGATCGCCTCGCTCTTCGGACTCGGCTCGATCGCCTCCGGCCCGGTGGCCGGGATGCTCGCCGACCGCCTCGGCCGCCGCACCACCATGACCCTGGCCCTCGCCCTGGCCGGGAGTGGCATGATCGCGCTCGGCTACGTGGAGCGGCTCGAGCTCATCGCCGCTGGGGCGCTCGTGCTCGGCTTCCTCGCGGAGTGCTACCGGCCGGCGATGTCGGCGGCGGTGGCCGATCTGGTCCCGGAGCTCGAGGACCGCCTGCGGGCCTATGCGCTCTTCTTCTGGGCGGCGAACCTGGGCTTCTCGGTGGCGCTGGCGGCGGCCGGCCTGCTCGCCCGGGTCTCCTTCCGGCTGCTCTTCGCGCTCGACGGGCTCACCACCCTGGCCTTCGGGGGGCTCGTGGCCCTGAAGGTCCCGGAGACGCGCCCGCGCGGCGGCCCGGCCCCCGCGGAGAGGGCGCTCGCGGGCCTCGTCCTCGCCCTTCGCGACCGCGAGCTCGTGAAGCTCGTCGGCCTGAACTTCCTCGCCGCGCTCATGCTCTGGCAGGCCCATGCCACCCTGCCGCTCTACCTGCGCGCCCGGGGCCTCTCCACCTCGACCTACGGGGCGCTCATGGCGCTGAACGGGTTGGTGATCGTGGTCCTGCAGCCGTTCGTCGCCCCTGCCGTGCAACGCTTCGACGCGGCGCGGGTCCTCTCGCTCTCGGGGGTGCTGGTGGGGGCGGGGTGGGGGCTGAACGCGCTCGCGGCCACCACGCCGGCTTACGCGCTCGCCATCGTGGTCTGGACCCTGGGCGAGATCCTGAGCACCCCCACCGGATCGGCCCTGGTGGCGGAGCTCGCGCCCCCTTCGCTGCGCGGGCGCTACCAGGGCCTCTACGCCATGAGCTGGGCCTTCGCGGCGGCGACCGCTCCGGCGGCGGGGGCGCTCGTGCTGGCCCGCCTCGGCGCGCGCGCCCTGTGGGGCGGCTGCCTGGGCCTCGGCCTCCTCCTCGCCCTCCTGCACCTCGCGGCCGCCGGTCCGCGTCGTCGTCGGCTCGAGGCGTCGCGGGCGGCCCGCGCGCCGGCCGGCTGACGGCGGCGCCGGCCTAGAGGGCGCCCGGCGGGCCGAAGAAGCTCTCCTGGTAGCCGGGGTCCTCGACCCCCAGGGCGGCCGGGGTGGGTACGAGCGGCGCGTAAGCGTCTACCATCACCGCGAGCTCCTCGGTGCTCCTCCTGCCCAGCGAGGCCTCGTAGGCGCCCGGGTGCGGGCCGTGCGCGAGGCCGGCCGGGTGGTGGGAGAGGGAGCCGGGCCCCACCCCGCGCCGGCTGGTGAACTCGCCCCGCACGTAGAAGAGGACCTCGTCCACGTCCACGTTGGCGTGCGGGTAGGGGCAGGGGACGGCTTCCCGGTGGAAGTCCAGTACCCGCGGCACGAACGAGCAGATGAGCGCGCCCCGGGCGGCGAAGGTGCCGTGCCAGGTGGGCGGCAGGTGCACCAGCCCGGCGCGGGCCTGGAAGGCCAGGATGGGGAAGGCCAGCGGGTAGACCGCTCCGTCCCAGCCCACCACGTCGAGCGGAGAGCTCTCGAGCACGAAGCCATGGAAGGCGCCCTGCCGCTTCACCACGAGCTCGCGCAGCCCCTCGTCGCGCGGGCCCTCGAAGGTCGGGACCCGGAAGTCGCGCTCGCAGTAGGGGGCGTCCATGCGCAGCTGGCCGACCTCGTTGCGCCACTGGCGGGGGAGGCCCGCTCCGCCCAGGCACTCGAGGGTGAGCCAGCGCTGCGGCACGGGGTCCGGCAGGAGGCGGTGCAGGAGCCCCCTCGGCACGTAGAGGTAGTCGCCCTCGTCGAAGCGCAGGTCGCCGAGCGGCGAGCGCAAGAGCCCGCCGCCCTCCTCGACGAAGAGGAGGTCGTCGCCGTCGCCGTTCGCGAAGTAGACCGGGTCGGGTGCGGCCGGGGTGGCGAGGCCGATGACGAGGTCCCCGTTGTGGAGGAGCGGCACCCGGGCGTCGAGCGGGGCGCCGCCCGAGGGCGGGAGGTCCTGGGTGCGGTAGTGGCGCTTGGCGAGCGGGCGCGGCGGGGCCGCCTCGGGGATCCTGAAGCCGTGGCGGGCCCGGGCCAGGTGCTGCGCCTGGGGAGGGCGCTCGTGGTAGAGGATGGTGTAGGGGCCCTCGAAGCCGGCCCGGGTCAGGCATTCCTCGTAGCGGAGCTCGCCCTTCGGGCCGCGCAGGGCGAGGTGGTGCTTCCTCGCCACCTCGCCCCGGCAGAGCCGCTCGATCACGCCCGCCCCCCCGAGTGCTGGTCGTGCTCGATGGACTCGAAGAGGGCGCGGAAGTTGCCGGCCCCGAACCCGGGGTCGCCCTTGCGCTCGATGATCTCGTAGAAGAAGGGACCGGCCTCCGGCTCGTGGTAGAGGCCGGCCGAGTCCTTGAGGAAGATCTGCAGCATGTAGCGGCCGGGGGCGCCGCCGTCGACCAGGATCCCGAGCTCGCGGAGCCTCGAGAGGTCCTCGGCGATGGCCCCTACCCCGGCGGTGCGGAGCCGCTCCGGCAGGCGGTCGTAGTAGGCGGAGGGGGTGGGCATGAACTCCACCCCGCGCCGGCGCATCTCCGAGACCGCCTCCACGATCTGCGACACGCTCAGGGCGGCGTGCTGGAGGCCGTCGCCGCGCTGGTCCTCGTGGAAGAGGTTGATCTGCGAACTCTTGAAGGCCGGCCTCCACGGCTCGTTGTTGGCGAGCTTCACCCCGCTCTTCGGGTCCACCATCACCACCGAGCGCAGCCCCGAGCCCTCTGCCGGCCGGCTCCTCGCCCCGCCCTCGCCCCGCGCCCCGGCGGTGTGGAACTGCACCTCCCAGTACTCCTCGAACCCGAGCACGTGCTCCATCCACAGGAGGGCCGGCTTCATGGTCTCGAAGTTGCTCGTCACGTGGTCGACGGCGCCAAAGCCGATGGCGTTGCGCCCCCCGCGCGGCTCGGGATGGCGCGCCATCAAGGGGTAGATGGCCCGGTAGCCCTGGCGCTGCACGAAGCGGAAGGTGGTGTCGCCGAAGGGGGTGGTGATGTTGAAGGTGTGCAGCTTGCCCCCCTCGTCCTCCACCGTCTCCACCTCGGTGATGGGGGTGCCGCCGCGCTCGTCGAGGAGGTGGAAGGTCTTCTCGATGTCCTCCACCTCGAAGATGAGCGCCCCCACGCCGTCGGGGTGCTTGCGCAGCCAGCGCCAGGCGCGCCCGCCCTCCCCGGCCGGCTCGGAGCACAGGACCCTGATCTGGCCCGCCTCGAACAAGGCCGAGCGCTGCCGGCCGGCACGCTCCAGCTGGGGGGAGGAGACGGCGGTCTCCGCGAAGTCCAGCCGCTCGGTGTAGAAGCGACGGCTGCGGGCCAGGTCGTGGACGTAGTAGTGGAGCCCGTCCAGGCGCAGGATGCCGAGCGACTCGAGCTTTCCCATGGCGGTCACCTCTCGTTAGGCGGCTTGGGGGGTGTCGGGCTGCGCCTCGGGGTCGGCGCGCCGGAAGGCGTCGAGCTCCCGGCAGGCGGCCTCGATGCGGGTGAGGGTCGGGTAGGGCCGGAGGTCCACCCCGCGGCCGCGCGCCCCGGAGAGCTGGGGGACGAGCCAGAGGTCGGCGAGGGTGACCGCGTCCCCGTGGCAATACCGCCCGGCGCCCGGCTGGACCGCGGCCTCCAGGGCGGCGAGGCCCGCGGTGATGAAGTGCCTCACCCACTCGAGCTCCATCCCGTCCCGCTGGCCCTTGAGCCACTTGAGGGCCGGCCCGTTCTGGTAGGGCTGGATCCCCGCGTTGACGTACTCGGCGAGCGCGCGGACCCGGGCCCGTCCGTAGGCGTCGGCCGGGAGGAGCGGGTGGGCCGGGAAGCGTTCCTCCAGCCACTCCACGATGGGCAAGGACTCGGCGAGGTGGTGGACCCGGCCGTCCTCCTCCACCTCCAGCACCGGCACCTTGGAGGAGGGGTTGCGCGCGCGGTGCTCGAGCGAGAACTGGGCGCCGCGAGAGAGATCGACCGCCCGGTACTCGAAGGCGATGGCCTTCAGGTTGAGGGCGATGCGGACTCGCCAGGCCGAGGAGCTGTGCCAGTAGGAGTAGAGCGCCATGCGCATCAGACCACCTCCTGGTCGATGGCGCCGAAGACGCTGCGCCCATCGCCGTCGAACATCTCGATCCGGATCCGATCGCCCCGTCGCAGGAAGGGGGTGCGCGGGAGGGCGCCCGCTCCTGCCAGGCTCTCCCGCGCGCGCCGCTCGACGAGGCAGCTCACCCCCCGCCCCGGCTCGGCGTTGGAGACGCTACCGCCCCCGAGGAGCGTACCGGCGGTGAAGGCGCGGGTCCTGGCGATGTGGGCGACGAGGTCGAAGAAGGAGAAGTGCATCTCCGGGCCCGCCTCGAGGTCGCCGAGGAGCGCGCCGTTGTGGCGCACCTCGAGGCGCAGGTGGACCCGGCCGTCGCGGAAGGCTGGCCCGAGCTCGTCGGGGGTGGCCGCGAAGGGCGAGAAGGCGGTGGCCGGCTTCGACTGGAAGAAGCCGAAGCCCTTGGCGAGCTCGCCCGGGACGAGGTTGCGAAAGGTGAGGTCGTTCGCGAGCAGGAACAGCCGCAGGTGGCCCGCCGCCTCGAGGGTCGAGGTGCCCTTCGGGACGTCGCCGAGCACCGCGCACACCTCGCCCTCGAGGTCGAGCCCGAAGCGCTCGTCGAGGAGGGGGATGGGGTCCCGCGGGCCGAGGAGCACGCCCGAGCCGCCCTGGTAGACGAGCGGGTCCTCCTCGAGGGTGGGCGGCGGCTCGGCCCCCCGCGCCCGCCTCACCAGCCGCACGTGGTTCAGGTAGGCCGACCCGTCCACCCACTCGTAGGCGCGCGGCAAGGGCGCCGAGAGGCGCCCTTCCTCCACCCGTTCCCCCGCGAGCTCGCCGCCGTCGAGCGCGCGGGCGAGCGCGCGCAGCCCGGGCTCGCACCGCTCCCAGTCGTCGAGGGCCGCCTGCAGGGAGGGGGCCACCCCCTCGGCCTGGCAGAGCGCGGCCCCGTCGCGCCGCACCACCGCGAGCCGCCCGTCGCGGGAGCCGTC
>DATJVF010000209.1:0-17465 GCA_035501995.1 Anaeromyxobacteraceae bacterium | reverse complement strand
AGGACCAGGAAGACCCCGAGCGCGGTCGCCACCCCCTTCCCGCCGCGGAAGCGGAGCCAGGGCGGGTAGAGGTGGCCGAGGAAGGCGGCGAGCCCGGTGGCCACCACCCACCCCTCGGCCTGGTCGCCCGCGCCCGCCAGGGCCCGGACGAGGAGCATGGGGAGGGCTGCCTTGGCGGCGTCGAGGAGGAGGGTGAGCGCCCCGGCCGTCCGGCCGGCGGCGCGGGTCACGTTGGAGGCGCCGATGTTGCCCGACCCCACCCGGCGCACGTCCTCGCCGGTGAAGAGCCGGGTGAGGAGGAGCCCGAACGGCACCGAGCCGAGGAGGAAGGCGCCGAGGAGGAAGAGGCTCTTCAGGGCCGCGCTCATGGGCGTGAGACGAGCACCAGGAAGGCCCAGTTCACCATGAGAGCCCCGAGCCCGGCGCAGGCGAGGGCGCGCACGCTCCCGCGCCCGAGGCGCGGGAGCGGCCAGCCCAGGGCGAGCCTCACCAGGTCGAGCGCGGCGAGGGTCCAGCCGACGAAGGCCAGCAGGGCTCCGAGCGGGCTCGCCGCCACCGCCGCCCGGAGCTCGCCGTGGGCGAGGTGGACGAAGGCGTGGGTCATCCCGCAGGTGGCGCAGGGGATCCCGGTGAGCGCCTTCCACGGGCAGGGGTAGGGGAGCGCGAGGAGCGGCAGGAAGCGGGCGGCGAGGAAGGAGAGGAGGATGAAGAGCGCGTAGACCTCGGCGTGGCCGAGAGCCCGCCTCGGGAGGCGATCTGGGAGGCCGTCCGCCATCTCACAGGCTGGTGGGCGGCGAGGGCGTGCTGGCGCCCGGGGTGATGAGGCTCGGCCACAGCGCCTTCACCGCCAGCCCGGCGGTGGCGCACATGCACAGGCAGGCGAGGAGCATGGGGGTCACTACCGCGAACACCGCCTTGCCGATGCCGCAGCGCTGGATCTCCGCCAGCCCCTGGATGGCGATCACGCAGTACCAGGCCACCGCGATGAGGCCGCCGCACACCGGCACCGCCTCGAGGAGGAAGATCCCGTAGGCGTAGCCCACCAGGGTGAGGGTGGCCTCGAAGCCGCGCGGTGCGCCGTGGACCACGAGGAGCAGGAGGTGGAAGAGCGCCGCCGCGAGGTAGATGGCGAAGAGCCCGAAGAGGGGGGTGAGGAGCAGCTGGGCCAGCATCGAGGTGAGGGTGAGGCCCTGCAAGACCGAGATGAGCGGGCCGGCGTCGACGCCCTCGCTCTTGAGCAGCGAGAGCTGGGCCACGAAGTGCGCGGCGCCGCGGGCGGTGAGGAAGCGGAAGCCCAGGGAGACCCAGGTGCCGAGGGTGAAGGAGATGACCCCGAACAGCACCGCCGAGCCGGGCGCCGAGGGCCGCACCTCGCGGAAGAAGCGCGATGCATCGAGGGCCACGAGCTTCCAGGTCTCGAGGTAGGAGGCGAACAGGCCGCGCTGCCGCCGCTCGGCAAAGGGCGCGTTCTTCTCCCCGGCGGGCGGGGGGACGCCCGCCGGGAGGGGGCCGAAGGCGGGCGGCGGAGGCGGCCAGCCGGGCGGCGGGGGCCCGAAGCCCGGGGCTGGCGGGAGCGGCCCGCCGGCGGGCGGGGGCGCCTCCGTCGGCGCGGCCTTGGGCGCGCTCGGGTCGGGTAGGAACACCTCAGACCCGCAGCTCGGGCACTTCTGGACGCCGAAGCGATCGGTGTCGAAGGTGTTCTGGCAGCGGTAGCAGCGGGCTCGCATGGCGGCCGGAGCTTACCCTCTCTCCCGCCCCGGTGCGCCCAACAAATGGACGGCCGGGGCGAAACCCCTTCCGGGTTCAGCTCTTCAAAAGGGTGACCTCGCCGACGTCGAGCGTCCCGCGGGTGCGGAACACCGCGATGACGATGGCGAGCCCGACCGCCGCCTCGGCGGCCGCCACCGCGATCACGAAGAAGGCGATGGCGTGGCCGCCGAGCGTGCCCAGGCGGCGCGCGAAGGCGAGGAAGGTCAGGTTGGCCGAGTTGAGCATGAGCTCGATGCACATGAACACGACCAGCATGTTGCGCTTCACCACCACGCCGACGAGGCCGATCCCGAACAGGACCGCCGCCAGCGCGAGGTAGTAGGAGGCCGGCACCATGGTCAGATCCTCTGCTTGGCGACCACCACCGCGCCCACGATGGCCACGAGCAAGAGCAGGCTCGTGGCCTCGAAGGGGAGGAGGTACTGGGTGTAGAGCAGCCGGCCCACCGCCTTGAGGGTGCCGAAGTCCGGGGCCACCCGCGGCATCTCGCCGTCGCCGAGCTGGTAGATGGCCGAGAGGACCACCGCCACCACCCCGGCGGCGCCGAAGGCGCCCGCCACCTGGGTGAACCTGAGGCGGACGCGGTGGAACTCCTCGTCCCCGGTGGTGAGCAGCATGATGACGAACAGGAACAGGACCATGATGGCGCCGGCGTAGACCAGGACCTGCAGGAAGGCGAGCAGGTGGGCGGCGAGCAGCACGTAGATGCCGGCCAGGAAGAAGAAGGCGGCCACCAGGCTGATGGCGGCGTTGACCGGGTTCTGCGCCACCACCACCCAGGCCGCCGAGAACAGGAGCGGGATGGCGAAGATCCAGAAGACCACACTCTCGGCTCGGTCGCTCACGGGGCCACGCTCCTTTGGGGCCTAGCTCTTCGCCGGTCCGATGAAGGCCGGGCGGGTCCCCTGGGTCCTTCCCCAGGCCTCCCCGCCGAAGGGGCAGCGCCGCTCGGCGAGGTGCCGCTCGAACTCGGGGCGGAACTTCTTGAGGAAGCTCTGCACCGGCATGGCGGCGGCGTCGCCGAGCGGGCAGATGGTCTGCCCGCCGATGTTGTTCGCCATCTGCAGGAGCTTGTCGACGTCGCCCGCCTGGCCCTCGCCGTGCTCCATCCGCTCGAGCACCCCCTCCATCCAAGGGCAGCCCTCCCGGCAGGGGGTGCACTGGCCACAGCTCTCCTCGGCGTAGAACTTGGCGATGCGCCAGAGCGCGCGGACGAGGCAGGTCGAGTCGTCCATCACGATGACGCCGCCCGAGCCGGCCATGGTGCCGGCGGCCTTCAAGGCGTCGAACTCCATCGACACGTCGATCTCGGAAGCCGAGAGCACCGGGGCGGAGCTCCCGCCCGGGATGACCGCCTTCACCGCCCGCCCGCCCAGGATCCCGCCGCAGTCCTCCATGATGAGCTTCTTCAGGTTGTAGTGGACCGGCTTCTCGTAGACGCCCGGCCGGTTGACGTGCCCGGAGACGCAGAAGAGCCTGGTCCCACCCGACTTGCCGACGCCGAGCGCCGCGAAGGCCTTCCCCCCGTTCATGACGATCCAGGGGATGTTGGCGAGGGTCTCGACGTTGTTGATGATGGTGGGGCGGCCGTAGAGCCCGATCACCGCCGGGAAGGGGGGCTTGAGGCGGGGGTAGCCCTTCTTGCCCTCGAGCGATTCGAGGAGCGCGCTCTCCTCGCCGCAGATGTAGGCGCCGGCGCCGCGGTGGACGTAGACGTCGAGGGCGAACTCGGCCTTGCCGAGAAGCCGCGGGCCGAGGATCTTGGCCTGGTAGGCCTCGGCGAGGGCGGCCTCCAGCACCCGGGCCTGCCGGGCGAACTCCCCGCGGACGTAGACGTAGGCGGTGTGGATGTCGTTGGCGTAGCAGGTGAGGGCGATGCCCTCGATGAGCATGTGCGGCTCGTACTCCAGGATGTAGCGATCCTTGAAGGTGCCGGGCTCGGACTCGTCGGCGTTAACGGTGAGGTAGCGGGGCCGGACGTCCTTGGGGAGGAAGCTCCACTTGAGCCCGGTGGCGAAGCCCGCCCCGCCGCGGCCGCGCAGGTTCGAGATCTTCACCTCCTCGACGATGGCGGCGGGCGAGAGCCCGAGGGCCTTCTCCAGGGCGGCGTAGCCGCCGGCCGCCCGGTAGGAGGCGAGGGTGTGGGTGTCCTTCTCCCCCCAGCGCGCGGTGAGGATGAGGGTGTCGGTCACTTGAGGTCCCCCACCGTGCGTTCGACCTTCTCGAGCGTCAACCCCTCCTCCATCTCGCCGTCGACGAGCATGGCCGGGGCGGTCCCGCACGAGCCGAGGCACTCCACCTCGCGCAGGGTCACCCGACCGTCGGCGGTGGTGCCGCCGTTCTCGACCCCCAGCTGCTCCTTCAGGGCCTGGTAGATGCGGTCGGCCCCGGAAAGGCAGCAGGAGACGTTGGTGCACACCTCCACCACGTGCCGCCCGACCGGGCGGGTGTGGAACATGACGTAGAAGGTGGCGACCTCCTCCGCTCGCGCCGGGGAGACGCCCAGGCGGTCCGCCGCCAGCGCCATCACCGCCGGGGTGAGGTGGGAGAAGATCTCCTGGCCGAGCCTCAGGGCGGGGAGCATGGCCGAGGCCCGGCGGTCCTCGGGGTACCGCCGCAGGATGGGGGCGAGCTCGTCGTCGAACCGGCGGACGCCGTCCTCGGGCAGGTCTTGCCAGGCGCCCGCGGTGGGAGGGTCTGGATTGGGCATAAGTGTTCGAGATGCCGCGAGAAACGGTGAGCAGGCTATTGGCGTGCCCCTCGGGATGTCAAGAAGAAGTCGCCGCGGTAGGCGAATGTAGCGAGGCCCCGCCGCCGCCGCCGCCTTCATCGAGGCGGGGCGAGGGCGCGGGCGTTCCTCGTCGCGCCCCCCTGTAGAAACCGAGAGGCCCGCCCCTCGCCTCCCCGATGGGAGGGCGACGGCGGGCCTTAGCCCTGGACTTCGCGGCCCTCGCTCGAAGGGCGAGGGGCTGCGAATCGCCTCGGGTCGAGCTACTTCTTGCCCTTCTTGTTGAAGACGTCCTTCAGCGCCTTGGCCGGCGTGATCTTGATGGCGGTCCGGGCCGGGATCTTGATCTGCTCCCCGGTGGCCGGGTTGCGGCCGATGCGGGCCTTGCGGTCCACGAGCTTCACGGCCCCGAGGCCGCCCAGGGGGATCTTGCCCTCCGCCTTGAGCCGCTTGGTCACGATCTCCTCGACGGCCTGGAACACCGCCCTCACCTGCGCCTTCGCTACCTGCGAACCCTCGGCGACCGCCTGGAAGAACTGGGCCTGCGTCATCTCCGACACCTCCCTGGGTGAGCGACCGTGCCGCTCCGCCCGTGAATTTGTGCCGTGATAGCGCGTATGGATCGGCCCGTCAACCTGGAATGATCGCGATCGCCTTGAAAAATGGGCCTTCCGTGCGATCGAGGCCCACGAAAGCCCTGGAAATAGGGGCTTTCCAGATCGGCGATCCCAGGCGGATCACCCCCCTCGCCGCGCATTTTTCGGGGGATTCGGGGGCCGAAGAGCCCTCCCTGGGCCTGGCTCAGGCTCGTCCCCCCTCTCGGCCCCGCTAGCGGCGCAGGAGCGCGTAGAGGATCTCCCACAGGATGAGCAGGATGACGGTGAGCTCGAGCAGCTCGCCGCGGCGGCGGTCGGCGGTGTCCTTGAGGAGCTCGTTCACGTCGGCGAGCAGCTTGTGCTTGCGCAAGACCGAGTCGTGCCAGGCGTTGAGGCGGAAGCGCCGCACCGCGCTCTGGTAGACGCGGGCGAGGTAGAAGTCGCCCACGATCTTGACCGCGTTGTCCACCCGCTCGGTCATCTCGGAGATCTCGAGCAGGAGCGCGGCGGTGCGCCGCTGCAGCCTGAGGTAACGGCGCGTGAACACGTTGGGCCCTCCCCGGCGGGCGTCGATCTCCGGGTAGAGCGCCCCGAGCTCGCGGTCGAGCAGGGCGTCGTAGTAGCGCAGCTCGAGCAGGTGCGCGGTGGCGAGCTCGAGCAGGTCGGGGATGTCGCCCACCCCCGAGGGCTCGAGCACGAAGGCGCTGTTCCAGTCCACCACCGCGAGGTCGTCCTCGAGGTAGCTGTGGGCGTGCTTCAGCACGTCCTCGCGCTCGGAGCGCGAGAGGCCGGTCGGGCTGGTCTCGCCGAGGAGGAGCTCGGCCAGCGGGGCGAGCGCCAGCACCTCCTTGGGCGGGGCGGACGGGTCGAGGCGGCGCACGAAGAAGACCTGGTGGCTCTCCAGGCCCTCCCAGGCGTGCGGCCGGGTGAGGGCCGGGAGGAGCGCCCGGGCGAGCTCCTCGGCCTCGGACCGGGCGGCGGCGTCGAAGGCGGGGTTCGGCTCGGCCACCAGCTCTTCGGCCAGGGGCACGAGGGCGATGAGCTCGGTGCCGGGGGGGATGGGGAGCTCGTAGACGATGCTCACCACCCCGTAGTCGAAGAGGTGCGCGCTGGCCTCGCCCTCGCGCGGCCCGGCCGAGAGCGGCACCGCGCGGCGCCCCAGCGAGACGTGCAGGGGCGGGCGGATCTCGAGGGCGGTGGTGCCCTGGGCCGCCTCCAGCCTCTTGCGGGAGCGGGGGGCGGTGAGGAGCACCTCGGCCCGGCCGAGGTCGAGCGCGTCCGCCACGTCGAACAGCCGGTAGACCCTCACCACCCCGTCGGCGACGCGAAAGGAGCGCTTCTCGGGCCTCACGGGCCGAAGCCTAGCAGAATTCGGCCGGGCCCCCGCTCAGCCGCCGACGAGGCGCAGGGGCGCCGCCGAGCGGGCGGCGGGGAACTTGAGCAGGTACTCGCCGGTGAAGCAGGCGTCGCAGTACCCCTCGCGCGACTCGCCGAGCGCGCGGTACATCCCCTCCACCGAGAGATAACCGAGCGAGTCGGCGGTGACGTAGCGCGCGATCTCCTCCACCTGGTGGGAGGAGGCGATGAGCTCCTGGCGGGTGGGGGTGTCGATCCCGTAGTAGCAGGGCCAGCCGGTGGGCGGGGAGCTCACCCGCAGGTGGACCTCGCGGGCCCCGGCCGCCCGCACCATCTTCACGATCTTGCGGCTGGTGGTGCCGCGGACGATCGAGTCGTCCACCACCACCACCCGCCGGCCGTCGAGCACGCTGCGCACCGCGTTCAGCTTGAGCTTCACGCCGAAGTGCCGGATCGACTGCTGCGGCTCGATGAAGGTGCGGCCGATGTAGTGGGAGCGCACGAGCCCGACGTCGAAGGGGAGGCCGCTCGCCCGGGCGTAGCCGAGCGCTGCCGGCACCCCCGAGTCGGGGACGGCGATCACCACGTCGGCCTCGGCCGGATGGTCGTGGGCGAGCTGCGCACCGAGGGCCGTCCGCACTGCGTGGACCTGGCGACCGAAGAGGGTCGAGTCGGGGCGGGCGAAGTAGATCTGCTCGAAGATGCAGCGGGCCAGTCGGCGCGGCGGCGCGCCGGGCTCGAGCCGCTCCGAGCGCAGGCCGCGCCCGTCCACCACCACCACCTCGCCGGCCTCCACCTCGCGCACGTACTCGGCCTCGATGAGGTCGAGCGCGGTGGTCTCGCTGGCGAGCACCCAGTTCCCCTTCAGCCTGCCGACCACGAGCGGCCGAAAGCCGTGCGGGTCGCGCACGCCCATCATGGCGTGCTCGGTGAGGAACAGGAGCGAGTAGGCGCCCGAGACGCGCATGAGCGCGGCCCGGATGGCCTGCAGGTGCTGGTCGGTGGCGCTCGTCCCGGCGCGCTCCGGCCTCACCTTGGCCATGAGGTGCAGGATGACCTCGGTGTCGCTCGTGGTCTGGAAGATCGAGCCCTGGCCCTCGAGCTCGCTGCGCAGCGCGTCGGCGTTGACCAGGTTGCCGTTGTGCGCCACCGCCACCGCCCCCCCGGCGTACTGGATGGCGATGGGCTGGGCGTTCTTGAGGTGGCTCGCCCCGGCGGTGGAGTAGCGGACGTGGCCGATGGCGGCGGCGCCGGGCAGGGTGGCGAGCACCTCGGCGGTGAAGATGTCGGCCACGAGCCCCATCCCCCGGTGGACGTGGAGCACCCGGCCGTCGCTCGAGACGATGCCGGCCGACTCCTGGCCGCGGTGCTGGAGCGCGTGCAGGCCGAGGTAGGTGAAGTTGGCGGCCTCGCCTCCCGGACCGGCCGCCCAGATGCCGAAGACGCCGCACTCGTCCTTGAGCTTGTCGTAGACGGCGTCGTACCCCATAGCGGCGGCGGAGTATAACCGCCGGGGGATGAAAAAGCTCCTCACCCGCCTCGGCCTCGGCGCGGCGCTCCTCGCGCTCCTGTTCGGGGTCTGCTCGCTCCGCTGGCACGCCCCGCGGCTCGCCCGGCCGCCTCGCCTGGTGGCCTCGGCGCGGGGGACGGGGCCGCTCCTCGCCGGCGCGGCGGTGGTGCCGCTCAGGTTCTCCCGCCCGGTCCCGCTGGCGGGCTTCCCGCACTACAGCTTCGCCGCGCAGGGCGAGCGCGACCGGGTGGCCGTGCGGGCGCTCGTCCTGCGGGAGGAGGGGCTCACCATCGCCCTCGTCTCGGCCGAGATCCTGCTCGTGCCCGGCGACCTCGCTCGCGCCCTCGAGCGCGAGGTCTCGGACCTGAAGCTCGACCGCGTGGTGCTCGCCGCCACCCACACCCATGCCGGCCCGGGAGGCTACTGGGACGAGCCCTTGGGCGAGCGCTTCGCCACCGGGCCCTTCGACCGCGCGGTGTTCGAGCTCCTCGTGGGCCGGGCCGCCCTGGCGGTGCGCGAGGCCGAGCGGGCGCTCCGGCCGGCCCGGCTGGCGGTGGCCTTCGGGTCGGCGCCGGAGCTCGCCTGGGGCCGCGGCGGGGGCGCGGTGGACGGGCACCTCGTCCGGGCGCGCTTGTCCGACCCGGGGGGCGCGCCCATCGCCGAGGTGGTGCTCTTCCCGGCGCACGCCACCCTGCTCGGGCCGGCGAACCGCCTCATCTCCGGCGACTGGCCGGGCGCGCTCATGCGGGCGGGCGCGGCGCCGGTGCTCTTCTTCCAGGGCGCCCTCGGCGACCAGGCGCCCCGGATGCCGCCGGGGGAGCCGCCGAACCCGGAGGCGTACGCCCGGGCGATCGGGGCGCGGATCGACGCCCTCGTGGAGGGGGCCCCCGACCCCTCGCCGGCGCTCGCCGCGGCGGCCTGCCGGATAGGGCTCCCCTCGCCCGACCCGGGGGCGGTGCCGCCCTTCCTTCGGCGGGTGGCGCGAAACCTGCTCGACCCCCTCCTGCCGGCGGAGGCCGAGCTCGTGGCGCTGCGCCTCGGGCCGCTCACCCTGCTCGCGGTGCCAGGGGAGCCGGTGGCCGAGGTGGGCCGCCGCTTCCGCGCGCTCGCCGGCCCGGGCAGCGAGATCCTCTCGCTCGCCGGCGACTACCTCGGTTACGTCGAGACCGAGGAGCGCACGGCCCGTGGGGCCGGGGAGACCGCGCACACCTACTACGGGCCGGAGCTCGCCGGCCGACTGGGGCTCGGGGTGAAGCTCGTCGCGGAGGCGGTGCGGGGCCCCGCGGCGCCGACCGGGGAGGACGCCGCCGGCGGGCCGCCCCCCTAGCGAGCGGATCCTCTAGCGGCTCTTCTCCAGGCGCTTGCGCTCGAGCACTGCGTCGGCGGCCTGGGCGATGAGCTCGGGGCCGAGCTCCTTGTCGAGCACGGCATCGGCGCCGTCGCGCTCGAGGCGCGCCTCGAGGCCGGGCTCGACGAGGCCGGTCACCACCACGATGGCGAGGTCGCTCTCGCCGCCCGAACGGCGGATGGTCCGCAGGAACGCCTGGCCGTCCAGGTGGGGCATGCGGATGTCGGTGATGAGCAGGTCGAGGGCGAGCAGCTCCTCCACCAGGATGGCGAGGCCGGAGGCGCCGTCCTGGGCGGTGAGGACCTCGAAGCCGCGCGCTTCGAGGGCATCCTGCAGCATGCGCCGCACGAGCTCGTCGTCGTCCACCACCAGCGCGCGCCTGGGGCGCGCCGAGATGTGGGCGATGGCGGCCGCCAGCTGCTGCTCGCCCTCGGGCGGCAGGTCGAACTTCACCCCCATGCCGTTCGGGTTGGCGGTCACCACCACGGCCCGGCCGGAGAGCTCCTCGCCCGAGGGCAGGCGCATCGAGAGGACGAGGTGGGTGCCGACCGCCGATGGGCGCGAGGTGCGCACGAAGGCACCGCCCTGGGAGAGGTTCTCCACGAAATCGGCGGCCAGCTCCTGGTCGGTGGCGTACTCGATGCGGGCGGTGGGGAAGGCGAGCGGCGCCTCGAGGAGGTCGGCCGGGGGGGGAGGAGCCGCCGCCAGGTCGGCGGCGGGGGCCGGCACGAGCAGGACCGGGGCCTTCACCGCGAAGCGCTGGTGGGCGCGCTGCTCGGAGGCCGGGGGCGGGGTGCGGGCCTTGTTCTCGCGGAGCGCGTCGACGAGGGCCGGGGCCGGGTTCTCGAGCTCGAGGGTGAAGCCGGTGGGGACCGTCCCCCGGGAGGCGTCGGCGGCCGCGTGCACGTCGATGACCCGGGCGAGCGCCTCGAGCGGCCGCGGCAGGGCCGGGAAGCGCAGCGCCAGCCCGAGCTCGTCCCCGAGCGGCGGGGCGAGCTGGCCCGGCACGAACAGGGAGTTCGTGACCGGGTCGAAGCGCACGCCCGCCCAGTTGGGGCCGCCGACGTCCATGAGCAGCTGCGGGATCGGGTCGGGACGCTTGCGGTCCCTAGCGGCCCCGGCCCCGGTGAAGAAGGCGAAGCTCTCGTCGGGGAGCGCGTCGGGCGAGATCCCCTTCCGCTTCTGCTCGCACTTGTCGATGTTGTCGTAGAAGGCGGTGCGCTGGGTGGCCGGGAGCTTCGCGACGTCGCCGCAGCGGACCCCGGCGCGGCCGCACCAGAACTCGAGCCGGCGGCGCGCCCCGGCGTCGAAGCGGGCCTCGGAGAAGCGCACCAGGAGGACCAGGATGGCCCTCGGGGCCCGAAAGGCCAGATCGCAGCCGACGAGCTCGTGCTCGAACAGGTGCGGCAGCGAGCGGACGAAGCGCTCCGCCGCGTCGAGCCGCGCCCCGGTCGCGCGGTCGAAGACCGCGGCGAAGGCCACGATTCCGGGCAGGGGCTCCATCGCGTCGCTCCTTGGCGGCCCTCTCGTCGGTCGCCCCGTCGCGGGCGGAAGAGGCTCCGGCGGCCAGTATACCTCGGGGTAGGAGGGCGGCCGCCGGCGAAGGGCCTCTCGAGGCGTCCGGGGCGCCCGAGGCCAGTCTACCGCCTACCGGGTGCGCCGGACGAGGACGCTCTCGCCGAAGGCGAGCACCCTCACCCGCTCGCGCGCCATCCCGAGGCGGACCCGCTCCTCCTCGAGGAGGGCCAGGGGCTCGTCGAGCGGCTCGTCGGCGAGCCTGAAGGTGCCGAAGTGCATGGGGAAGAAGGTGGTGGCCCCGAGGTCCCGGAAGGCCTCCAGGGCCTCTCCGGGGTTCATGTGCTGCGACCCCATGAACCAGGCCGGGTCGTAGGCACCGATGGGGAGCAGCGCCGCGTCGATGGCGAAGTGCCGTCCCAGGGCGGCGAAGCCCGGGAAGTAGGCGCTATCGCCGGCGTGGTAGACGGTGGCGCGCGAGCCCTCCACGACGAACCCGCCCCACAGCGTCCGGTTGGTGTCGAAGGGCCCGCGCCGGCTCCAGTGCTGCGCCGGCACGAAGGTCACGAGGAGCCCGCCGAGCCGGCGCGACTGCCCCCAGCCCATCTCGTGGCAGGCGAGGCCGGTCCCGGGGAGGTGGCGGGAGAGCCCGAGGCCGCCGTAGACCGGCGCCCCGAGCCGCTCGAGGGTGGGGAGGTCCAGGTGGTCGTAGTGGTCGTGCGAGACGAGCACCGCATCGACCCGGGGGAGGCTCTCCGGGGGGACGCCGGGGGCGAGGTTGCGCGGGATGACCCCGGCCACCTTGCCGAAGATCGGGTCGACGAGCAGGGAGAGCCCATCCGCCTGGACGAGGAAGGTGGCGTGGCCGATGAAGGTGAGACGCGCCCCCTCGCCCGGTCGGGGAGGGACCGCCAGCAGCGCCGGGTCCGGGGGCACGGTGGGGAAGCCGACGCGGGCGGTGGACCTCCGCCGCCGCCCGGTCACCCGGTCGAGCACCGACCAGCGCAGCACGTCGGCAAGCCCCCGCGGCCCCGTGCCGTCCAGGTTTACGAAGCGACCCCGCTCGTCGCGCCGCTCCGGGAAGGTGGCTTCCTCTCTGACCCGCTCGCGCACGCGCCGGTCCCTAACGCCCGCCGGTCGCCCTCGCCCCCTCGAGGGCGAGGAGCTCCTTCGTGAGGTCGTAGAGGACGTCCCCGCGCTCGAAGTCCGGCACCGCGCGGCCGGGGAGGCGGTAGCGCTCGAGCATGCGGTTGTAACCCCGGGTCATGAGGGCCTTCAGGTTCACGGCGTCGTAGAGGTTGTACTCGGCGAGCAGGCCGAGCGCCCCGGCCTCGCCGGCGCAGTGGCGGCGCCACAGCCCGGGGGCGTCGCGGCCGGTCAGGCGGACGAGGTGGGCGGGGCGCGAGACCCCGGCCGCCGCCTCGACGAGCTTCAGCCCGCCCGTCTGCCCCAGGCGGCCCCACAGGGACCGGAGGTCGACGTGCGCCCGCGGCGGGCGCCAGAGCGGGAAGGCGCGGACGAGCCTCGGCACGTCGAAGGCGAGCCCGTTGAAGGTGACGAGCAGCTTGGCGTCCTTCACCCCCTCGGGGAAGAGGTGGAGGTCTCGCCCGGAGAGGTAGAGGCGGGGGCCGCGGCGATCGAGGACGCCGACCATGGCGATTTCGCCCACGCCGTCGGTCTCGACGTCGAGGAAGGCGGCCTCGTCCTCGAAGGTGGGATAGAGGCGCCAGCGCTCGCGGCGGGGCAGCATGGCGGCGAGCGCCTCGGCGTCCCTCGCGAGGAGCGCCGCGCTCGCCCGCTCGAGGGCGGCCCGGATCCTGCCGTCGGGGCGGGTCGCCAGGACGAGGGCGGGGGGCGGGGGAAAGTGCTCCCAGCGGGTGATCCCCGCCGCCCACAGCTCTCGCTCGAGGTGGGCCCCGAGGCCCGGCGCGAGCTGGAAGGTGGCCGTGAGCACTCTTGGAAGGTAGCAGAGCTCCGCGGGCCAGCGTGCGCGTCAGCGGTCGAAGGCGCTCCGCCAGGCGCCGGCCTTTTGGGCGTGCTCGAGGAAGCCGGCGTAGAAGGGGTGGCGGGCCACGGTCGCGCCGTCGCCCACCACGAGGAGCTTTCGCCGGGCCCGGGTGAGGGCCACGTTCATGCGGCGGACGTCGGCGAGGAAGCCCACCTCGCCTTCCGGGTTGGCGCGCACGAGCGAGACCACCACCGCCTCCTTCTCCCGCCCCTGGAAGCCGTCCACCGTGTCGACCTCGAGCCCTTCCTCGAGGCGGTGGGCGAGCAGCTGCCTCAGGCGCTGCACCTGCCCGTCGTAGGGCGAGATGACCGCCACCTCGCCGGGGGGGACGCCGCGCTCGAGGAGGCGTTCCACCTCGCGCGCCACGAGTTCGGCCTCGCCCTCGTTGTGCTTGGAGTCGGAGCCCTCGGGGGTGGCGTCCTCGAACCCGCACCCGGAGGTGTCGACCACCTCGAGCGGGGCGTCGTCGAGGCCGCGCCCGGCGGCCTCCGGGTGAGCGCGCAGCGCGCCGCCGTAGAGGGCCTCCGAGGGGTAGCGCATGATGGCCTCGTGCATGCGGTACTGCACGGCGAGGGTCACCTTGGCGGCCTCGCCGTGGCCCTCGACCAGGCGCTCGAAGAGGGAGACCCCGAGCCCTCCGGCCTGGGCCTTCGCCGACAGCACCGTCGGCGGCAGCTGCAGGTGATCGCCGGCCAGGACCGCGCGCTCGCAGCGCAGGAGCGCCAGGTAGCAGGCGGGCTCGACGGCCTGGGTCGCCTCGTCGACGACCGCCAGCGCGAAGCGGAGCTCCCCCAGGGCGTTCCCGCCGAGCGAGGTGAGGGTGGCGAGCACCACCGGGGTCCGCGCGAGCACCTCCGCCTCGGCGCGCTCCTCGAGGGCGCGCGCCTCGGAGAGCAGGGCCCGGGCGGCACGCTCGTCCTCGCGCGCCTCGCTATAGCGGCCGGGGCCGCGTCGCCCGCGCCGCTTGCGCGCCGAGCGCCTGAGGGCGAGGGCCTCGGCCACCAGGTCCTTGGCGATGCGGGCCGCCTCGTGGCTCGCCACCCGCGCCTCGAGCGTATGGTCGAGGAGGGCGGGGAGCACGCGCGCCGGATGGCCCACCCGCACCCCGTCCTGGCCGGCGGCGAGGAGGCGCTCGAGGAGGTTGTCGACCGCCAGGTTGGAGGGTGCGGTGGCGAGGACCTTCTCCCCGCGCGCCACCGCGCGGCGGATGACCTCGACGAGGACGGTGGTCTTGCCGGTCCCCGGCGGACCGTGCACGAGCGCCACGTCGAGCGCCCGCTCGCACAGGGCGAGCGCCTGGCCCTGCTCGGGGTTGAGGCCGTCGCCCGCGGGCCGGCCCTCTGCGCCGGCCCCGAAGCGCGGGGCGGCGAGCCCGAGCACGGGGTGCCAGCGGCGCCCAGGCGGGCCGGACATCACCTTGAGACCCGCCGCCAGCCTCTCCCAGGTCACCGGCGAGGGCTCGAGCTCGAGGACCACCCGCCCGTCGGTGACCCAGTCGGGCGGCGGCTCGTCGAAGGCCACCGCCAGCGCGTTGCGGCTGCGGCGGGCCACCACCCCGCTCGGCGCGTCCTCGCGCACCTCGCGTCGGAGCTGGACCTTGACGAGGCTCCCGGCCCCGATGCGCGCGGCGGCGAGCGGCCGGCCGTCGGGACGCCCGAAGGTGACGAGGGCCCGCCCGGCCAGGCCGGCCTCGTCCTTCGCCTCGACGTCGACGAGGGCGAGCCCGCGCGCCTCGCGCTCGGCGAGGGTGAGCTGCCCGCGCGCCACTGCGAAGCGGGTGCGCTCCTCCTCCCGCTCGGCCTCGAGGAGGCTCCAGAGCCGCTCGAAGTGCGCCCCGAGGTCCACCGGGCTCTCCTCTACGCGGGAGGGCGGCGTTTGTCACCCGGCGCCGGGGCGAGGGCGTTATCCTGCCCCCATGTCCTCCGACGGGCCGTTCCGGGAGCCGGTGGAGCTCCCCATCGACGGCACCCTAGACCTGCACGCCTTCCGGCCCGGCGAGGTAGGGGACCTCCTCCCCGAGTGGCTGGAGGCCTGCCGCGCGCGCGGGATCCTCGAGGTGCGGATCATCCACGGCAAGGGCCAGGGGGTCCTCCGCCGCACGGTGCAGGCGCTCCTCGCCCGCTCGCCGGCGGTCTTGCGGTTCTCCACCGCCGACGAGACGGCCGGGGGCTTCGGGGCGACGCTCGCCACCCTCAGGCCCTGACCGGCCGCCGTTCAGGGGCCGAGCCGGCCGCGGGCGGCGGCGAGCGCCTCGGCGAGCCGCGCACCTTCGGGCCCGCCGCCCTGGGCGAGCTCCGCCGTGCCGCCGCCCTTGCCGGCGAGGAGCTCGGCCGAGGCGCGCAGGAGCGCCGCGAGGTCGGGCGAGGGTGGGCCCTTGCCGCGGGCGAAGCAGAGGTAGGCCCGCTCCCCTTCGCGCGCGCCGAGGAGCGCGAGGCGGCCCCGGGCGGCGAGGGCCTGGCCGACGCCCCGCAGGTAGGCGGCGACGTCGCCCCCCGGGGCGGCGAGCTCCTCCACGATGGGATCGGCCTTCCCGGCCAGGCGCTCGGCCTCGGCCTCGGCGAGGAGGAGGGCCAGGCGGCGCAGCTCCTTGCGCTGCTCTTGGGCCTCCTCGCTGAGACGGCGCGCCTTGGCCGGCGCCTCGGGCGGCGCGCAGCGCAGGGCACCCGCCACCTCGGAGAGCCCCAGGGAAGCCTGGCGCAGGGCGGAGAGCACCCGCCCGCCGCAGACGAACTCGACCCGGGCCCCCGACCCCCATTTCTGCGCTCTCAGGATGGCGAGCGCTCCCACCTCCCCGGTCCGGCGCGGGTGGGTGCCGCCGCAGGGGCTCGCATCGACGACGCTCCCGTCGGCCTCGCGCACCGTCACCACCCGCGTGCCCTTGGTCGGCTCCTTGCGGAGCGGGAGCCGCTCCATCTCCTCGGGCGAGAGCTCGCGCGCCTCCACCGCGAGGTCGCGAAAGATGAGCGCGTTCACGGCGCCCTCCACCTCCGAGAGCCGGGCCGGCTTCAGGCGGTCGGACGCGAGGTCGAGGTCGATGGTGGAGGTCTCCTCGCCGAGGTGGAAGGAGAGGGTGGTCGCAGAGAGCCCGGCGGCGAAGGCGGCCGAGAGCAGGTGCTGCCCGTGGTGCTGCTGCAGGTGGTCGAAGCGCCGGGCGAAGTCGACCTCGCCCCTTATCCGCCCCGGGGCGGTTTCACCTTCGACCGCGTGCAGGATCTCGCCCTCCACCTCCTGCACGTCGACCACCCGCGCCCCGCCGAGCGTGCCCCGGTCGGCCGGCTGTCCTCCCCCTTCCGGGTAGAAGGCGGTCCTGGTGAGGACGAGGGCTCTCCTTCCATGGAGGCTCCGCTCCGCCACCACCTCGGCCTCGAAGGCGGCGAGGTAGGGGTCGGCGAGGTACAGGCGTTCGGTCATGGGGCGTAAGTCTAAGACCGGCCCCCCGAGGGCGGCCACCTTCGGTCCGTCGATCGCCTCGCCTCCTTAGACTCCTCTAAAGAGAGGAGGCGGTGTCCTCGCGCCGCGGGGGTCGCCGGGCGAGCCTCCGAAAAAACATCACGGATTTCAACTCGCTGTGCCCGCTGCGCCCCCGCGGCTATGGACTCGCGCTGCGGATTGGCTATGGTTCGCGCGCTCCCGGGAAGACCTTCTGCAGGCAGAGAGGACCATGACCCTCCTCGAAAAGCTGATGCCGCGATCCGACGACTTCTTCGACGATTTCGAGAAGCTCGCCGCGGCCACGGTCATGGGCACGAGGCTCTTCCGGGCGCTGCTCGAGGACTTCACCGACGTCCCGAAAAAGGTGGAGCACATCAAGGAGGTCGAGCACCAGGGCGACGACATCACCCACCGGGCCTTCGAGCGGCTCCACACCCAGTTCATCACCCCCTTCGACCGGCCCGAGATCTACCGGCTGCTCTCGCGCATCGACGACGTGCTCGACCTCACCGACGCGGCGAGCGAGCGCATCGTGCTCTACGAGATCGGCTCGGTGCTCCCCGACGCCCGCGAGCTCGCCGGGGTGCTGGTGGCGGCGGTCGAGACCATGCAGACCGCCCTGCGCGGCCTGCGCGACATCAAGAATCCGGCCCAGGTGCTCGAGGCCTGCAAGCTCGTGAACGTCTACGAGAACCAGGGCGACACGCTCTCGCGCCGGGCCATCGCCCAGCTCTTCAAGAGCGGCTTCGACACCCTCACCGTCATGAAGTGGAAAGAGATCATCGACCTCGTCGAGGACGCCATCGACCGGACCGAGGACGTCGCCAACGTCATCGAGGGCGTGGTGCTCGAGCACGCCTAGAAGGGGGCCGCTCAGAAGCGGTCCCCACACTCTCCATGCTCCTCGCCGTCGTCATAGGGCTCGTGGCGGTCGCGCTGGTCTTCGATTTCATCAACGGCTTCCACGACGCCGCCAACTCGATCGCCACCGTGGTCTCGACCCGGGTCCTCTCGCCGGTGGCGGCGGTGGCCTGGGCCGCCTTCTTCAACTTCGTGGCCGCCGCTCCGGTGCTGTTCGGGGGCCAGCTCCGGGTCGCCAACACCATCGGGACCGGGATCGTCGAGTTCGAGCAGCTGCGGCGGGCCGGGTCGACGCTCGTGCTCACCGTGATCCTGGCCGCCCTCTTCGCCGCCATCTTCTG
>DATJVF010000208.1:0-5037 GCA_035501995.1 Anaeromyxobacteraceae bacterium | reverse complement strand
GCGGCGAGGTGGCCGCCGTCGAGGACCGGGATGGGGAGCAGGTTCATGAGGCCCAGGTTGACGCTGATGAGGGCCATCTTGAAGAGGAAGCTCTCGAGCCCCTCCACCGCGGCCTGGGCGGCGATGGAGAAGAGCATGATGGGCCCCCCCACCGTCTGGAAGCTGATCTTCCCGGTGGCGATGCGGACGATGCCGATGACGGTGAGCCGTACCACCTCGCGGAGGTTCTTCAGGGCCGCCTGGGCGGCCTCGAGGGGTCCCACCTCGTAGGGGACCTTCTCCACGAGCAGCGCCGAGGGCTCGACGAGCGCGCGCTGATCGGGAAAGAAGCCGAGGTCGAGGCGCGGGTGGCGCTCGCGGGTGATCTCGTCGACCTCCTCCTTCTCGGCCGGGACGAGGGTGAGCGTCCGCCCGTCGGCGAGGGTGAGCCTCACCTTCTGCCCGGCCTTGAACTCGGCGCCGCGGGCGTTGATGTCGCGGAAGGAACCGACCGCCTTCCCGTTCACGGCGGCGATGGCGTCGCCGCGCACGAGGCCGGCCCGCTCGGCGGGGCTGTCCGGGGCCACCTTGGCCACGAAGGTGGAGACACCCGGATCGGCCACTGCCAAGGTGGGCGAAGCCCCGAGGCAGGTGGGGACCTGCTCGAGCCGGACGATTCGGTAGGTGGAGAGCGGCGCCCCCGGCGCGGAGAGCGGCTCCTCCCGCAGGACCTCGAGGTCGACGGGCGCGCAGTGGGCCCGCTCGAGGGCCCGCTCCAGGTCGAGGGCGTGCGCCACCCGCTCGCCGTCCACCGCGACCACGAGGTCGAAGGGCTCGAGCGGCCCGGCCGCTCCCGGCCTCGTCGGCGCCACCACCGCCGGCGTGTAGGCGGGCATGACGCCGATGACCCCGCGCACGGTGGTCTCGAGCGGGTTCGACTCGGGCTCCGGGGCGGGGGTGATGGTGATGGGCGGCAGCCTTCGCCCGTCGCGCTCCACCTCGAAGACCAGCGGTTCGCCCGGGTGAGGCGAGACGAGGTCGCGCAGGTCGGCGAAGTAGCGCACCTTCTTGGCGGCCCCTCCCGGCGTCGCCACCGACAGGATCCGGTCGCCCGGCCTCAAGCCCGCCACCGCCGCCGGGGCGAAGGGGGCGAGCGCGCCGACCCTTGGGGCCGGGACGAGCTTGCCGTTCTGCGCCATCCCGATGGCGAAGTAGATGACGGCCGGGAAGAGGAGGTTCATGGCCGGCCCGGCGGCGGCGATGACGAACCTGCGCCAGGGCCTCTGCTCGAGGAAGCCCCGGCCGCGGTCCTCGGGGGCGAGCGGCTCGGCGGGGTCGTCGCCGGCCATCTTGACGTAGCCGCCGAGCGGGAGGGCGGCGATGCGGTACTCGGTCTCGCCGCGGCGGATCCCGAACAGGCGCGGGCCGAAGCCGATGGCGAAGCGCACCACCTTGACGCCCAGGGCCTTCGCGGCGACGAAGTGGCCGAGCTCGTGGACGAAGATGAGGCCCCCGAGCAGGAGGACGATCGAGCCGGCCTTGAAGAGGAAGGAGTAGAGGAGCGCGTTGGTCATCGCCGTGTTCCGGGCAGAGCGTTCCCGCCCCCCTCGGGTCATAACGAGGAGCGGCCGGGCACGCTCGAGGCTCGGCCCCCCGGACCTTATTGGCAAGACCTCGAGGCTGGGAGGGCCCGGGGTGAGGCGGGGTGTGCGCCTCGCTTACGCCACGCGCGCCTCGGCGCGCCGCCTCCCCCACTCGCTCGCCGAAAGCGCCTGCTCGACGGAGCGCAGGGGTTCGGGGACGTGCTCCTCGAGGACCTCCTCGCAGAGCTCAGCCACCCGGGTGAACCCGCAGCGGCCGGCGAGGAAGGCGGCCACCGCGGCCTCGTCGGCCCCGGAGAGCACCGCCGGGGCGGTGCCGCCCATCTCCAGGGCCCGGTAGGCGAGCGTGAAGGCCGGGAAGCGCGCCGGATCGGGCGGCTCGAAGGTGAGGCGGCCGAGGCGCGACAGGTCGAGCGGGGGGAGGTCGAGCCTCAGGCGCTCCGGGTAGGCGAGCGCGTAGCTGATGGGCCCGCGCATGTCGGAGACCCCGAGCTGGGCCACCACCGAGCCGTCGACGTACTCCACCATCGAGTGCACGATGGACTCCGGGTGGACGAGGATGTCGATCCGCAAAGGGTCGATCCCGAAGAGCCAGCGCGCCTCGATCACCTCGAGGCCCTTGTTCATGAGGGTGGCGGAGTCGATGGTGATCTTGTCGCCCATCGACCAGTTGGGGTGCTTGAGGGCGCGGGCCGGGGTCACCTCGGCGAGCTCGGCCGCCGGGACCGTGCGCAGCGGCCCGCCCGAGGCGGTGAGGAGCACGCGCCGCACCTCGGCGCGGTTGTGCCCGGCGAGCGCCTGGAAGATGGCGCTGTGCTCGCTGTCGACCGGCAGCAGGGCGATCTTCTTCTCGGCGGCCCGCGCCACCAGGAGCTCGCCCGCCAGCACCAGGGACTCCTTGTTGGCGAGCCCGACGTCCTTGCCGGCCTCGATGGCGGCGGCGGTGGAGCGCAGTCCGGCCCCGCCCGCGATGGCGGCGAGGACGAGGTCCACCTCGCCGAGGGTGGCGAGGGCGGTCACTCCCTCCTCGCCCGAGAGGACCTCGGGGCCCACCCCCCCGAGGAGTTCCTTCGCCTGCCGGGCGGCCCCCTCGTCGCAGAGGGCCACCACCCGCGGGTGGAAGGCCCGCGCCTGCTCGACGAGGCGCTCGGCGTTCTTCCGGGCGGCGAGCGCCACCACCTCGAAGCGGCCGGGGGTGCGGCGCACCACGTCGAGCGCCTGGACGCCGATGGAGCCGGTGGAGCCGAGGATGGCGAGGCGCTTCATCGCGAAGGTGTCCCCTACTGCGCGAGGGCCGCCCACAGGTAGATGAAGGGCGCGACGAACAGGAGCGCGTCGATCCGGTCGAGGAGGCCTCCGTGGCCGGGGATGAGCCGGCCCGAGTCCTTCACGCCGGCCGCGCGCTTCAGCATCGACTCGGCGAGGTCCCCGAGCGGCCCGAGCACCGCGGCGCCCAACCCGACCGCCAGGCATCCGGCGAGGGTGAGGCCGAACTCCTCGCCCTTCGGCGACGGGGCGACGAGGAAGACCGCCTTCGTCCCGAGCGCCCCGAGCACGCTGCCGACGACGCCCCCCACGAAGCCCTCCCAGGTCTTCTTGGGGGAGACCTTGGGGTAGAGGGGGTGCTTGCCGAAGAAGCGCCCGGCGAAGTAGGCCAGGGTGTCGTTGAGCCAGGTCACCACGAAGGCCAGGATCACCCAGGCGAAGCCGAAGTTCAGGCGCAGCGCGACCACGGTCGAGATGAGGATCCCGCAGTAGAGCCAGGAGAGCGCCGAGATGGCCACCCGCTTGGGCGCGTGCTCGATGGGCCCGGGCCGAAACAGGTTCAGCACGAGCAGCACCATCGCGGCCACGGCCATCACCACCGGGATGTAGGTGTCGACCGGGCGGTGATCCAAGGCCCACCAGGGCCCGAGCGGCAAGAGCCCCGCCACCAGGATCCCGAAGGCCTCGGGCACGCCGATGGGGGTGAGCAGGCCGGTGAGCTCGAAGGCGGCCAGGGCGGCGGCCAGGGCGAGGAGGAGCGTGAAGGGCAGGCCCCCGATGTAGGTCACCCAGACGAGCAGGGGGAAGAGCAAGAGCCCCGAGACCACCCGCAGGTAGAGGTTGCTGCGCGGGGCGCTCATGGGGTGCGCTGGCGCGAGGCCACCTGGGCCCCGGTGAGCCCGAAGCGGCGCTCCCGGCTCTGGTAGTCGGCGAGCGCCTGGAGGAGCTCGAGCTCGCGAAAATCCGGCCAGAGCACCTCCGAGAAGGCCAGCTCGGCGTAGGCGCACTGCCAGAGCAGGAAGTTGGAGATCCGGCGCTCCCCGCTCGTGCGGATGAGGAGGTCGAGGTCGGGGAGCGCGCTCGTCGAGAGCCCGGCCGCGATCTCCTCCGCCGAGGGCGAGGGGCCGACCCGCTCCACGGCGCGGCGGGCGGCGAGGGCGATCTCCTCGCGGGCGTCGTAGGAGAGCGCCAGGGTGAGCGCCATGCCGCGGTTTCGGGCCGACTCGCGGCGTACCCGCTCGAGGCGCTCGCGCACGAAGCCGGGGAGGCGGTCGAGCTCGCCGATGGCTCCGAGCCGGATGGCGTTGTCCATGATCTCGCGCCGTTCCGTGTCGAGGAACTCGGCCAGCAGCTGCATGAGGGCCTCCACCTCCTCCGGGGGGCGGGCCCAGTTCTGGGCGCTGAAGGCGTAGAGGGTCAGGGCCTCGAGCCCGACCCGGCGCGCCTCGCGCGTCACCGCCCGCACCGACTCGGAGCCCTCGCGATGACCGGCCACCCGGGGCAGGCCGCGCGCCTCGGCCCAGCGACCGTTCCCATCCATGATGATGGCGACGTGGCGGGGCAAGGGGCGCGCCCGCACCCTCTCCCGGAGGCTCTCGACGAGGGACCTCTCCTCCACGCGGCGGCTCATAGCACGGCGGCGAACCCGAGGCGAGCGGCCCGCCGGCGATTGCCGCCCCGGTCCCGGGCCATGTAGGCTCGAGGGGTGCCCCCTCGAACTCTCGGCGCTTACGAGATCCTGGCCATCGTCGGGCGGGGGGGGATCGGGACCGTCTACCGGGCCCGCCACCGCGAGCACGGGCAGGAGGTGGCCCTGAAGCTCCTCGCGCCCCCGCCGGCCTGCGAACCCACCGCCGCCCGACGGCTGGCCCGGGAATTCGAGGCGCTACAGGAGCTCGACCATCCGAACGTGGTGCGGGTCTACGAGGCGGGCGTGCACGAGGGGTACTCCTTCCTCGCCATGGAGCTCGTGGAGGGCCTGGACCTCCGCAGCTACCTCTCGCCCCTCCTCGACGACGACCTCGGCGGCCGGTTCCCGCCCGTGCCGGCCCTGCGGGCGGTGGACCTCGAGGCCTGGTCGGAGGAGCCGGACACCGAGAGCCTGTTCGCCCCGGTCGACGAGCACAGCGGTACCGAGGCGCTGCGGGCCTTCGCCACCCTGCTCGAGGAGCCGGAGACCGGGACCGGCTTC
>DATJVF010000207.1:0-5468 GCA_035501995.1 Anaeromyxobacteraceae bacterium | reverse complement strand
GGCGTGACCGGCAGCGCGATGAGCTGGGAGTGCGGATGTTCGAGGGTGGCCCCGGCAGCTGGCCCGTGATTCTTGAAGAGGAGGATGTAGCGAAAGCGCAGGTCATTGCGCAGGTCGAGGATGCGCGCCTTGAAGGCGAAGAGGACCTCGGCCACCTCACCGTCGGTGAGGGTCCCGAGGTCCCGGCCGTGCTGCGAGGTCTCGACGATCACCTCGTGGGCCCCGATCCCGTTCATGCGGTCGTAGATGCCGTTGGCCTCGCGCTCGAGGTCGCCCTCGATCATGAGCGCCGGGTAGCGGTTGGGCACCACCCGCACCTTCCAGCCCGGACCGTTGGGCGGCGAGTTCGACGGCCGGCCGGCCACGTAGACCTCGCGCGGCGTCTTGTCCTCCTGACCGGGACAGAACGGGCAGAGCGCGCTCGGCGAGGGCTCGTGCAGGCGCGGAACGTCGCTCGGGCGCTTGGCGCGCTCGGTCGCGATGATCACCCACCGTCCGACGATCGGATCCCTGCGAAGCTCGGGCATGGCCCCGAGTTAACTCTTTCGGGGCGCGCGCATCAAGCTTCCGGTTGCGCCCCTCGTAGCGTGACGCCGATGGCGGTGGCCGCCGCCATGAGCGCCGCCCCCCCGAGGTAGGGGTAGTGGACGTCGCGCTGGAAGCTCCAGGTCCCGGAGTAAGGCCCCAGGATCCGCCCGAAGGCCGCCGCCGACTGGCCGATGCCGAGCGTGCCGCCCTGGTCCTCGGCCCGGGCCCGCCGCGAGATGAGGGCGGTCAGGGCCGGCGAGGAGAGCCCGCTGCCGACGGCCAGCGGGGCGGTGGCGAGGAGCAGGCCCGGGAGGGCGTGCGCGAACGGCAGGGTGGCGAGGGCCACCGCCTGCAGCGCGGTCCCGAGGATGAGCAGGCGCTTCTCGCCGAGGGCCCGGGTGAGCGGCCCCACCAGGCCGCCCTGCACGACGGTGACGAGGACCCCGATGTAGGTGAAGACCCAGGGCACCGCGGCGTCGGAGAGCGCGAAGCGGTCCTTCATGAGGAAAGCGTAGGTCGACTCCATCGCGCTGAAGGCGCCCACCACCAGGAAGTAGCAGACGATGAGCCGCCGGATGCCGGGGCGCCCGAGCTCCTCGACGAGGGCGGCGAAGCGGCTGCGGCGGGCGGGCCGCGCCCGGTGCTCCGGCTCGGGGAGGATGAAGAAGGCCGCCACCCCGTTTGCGGCGGCCAGGGCGGCGGCCACGAAGCCGGGCAGGGCCAGCGAGCGATGGGCGAGGAAGCCGGCCAGGGCCGGCCCGAGCACGAAGCCGAGGCCGAAGGCGGCCCCGATGATCCCCATCCCCCGCGCCCGCCCCTCCGGCGGGGTCACGTCCGCCACGTAGGCCTGGGCGATGCCGATGTTGGCCGTGGCGGCGCCGGCGAAGAGCCTCGAGAGGAGCAGGACCGTGAAGCTGCCGGCGAGCCCGTAGATGAGGAAGGCCACCGCCGTCATGGCGATGGAGACGAGCAGCACCGGCCGGCGGCCCACCCGGTCGGAGAGCCGCCCCCAGATGGGCGCGAAGACGAACTGCATGAGCGAGTACCCGGTGGAGAGCCACCCCGTCACCGCCTCGGAGGCGCCGAGCTTCCGCGCGTAGAGGGCCATGACCGGGATGACCATGCCGAACCCGAGCAGGTCGACGAAGACGATGACGAACAGGATGGCCAGCGATCGGCGGGATTCCACGGGCGGCCCTATCTAACCCATTTGCGGCCTCCCCGCCCGAAAACTCGGCCGTTCGGGTCGAGGGCCGTCTCCCCGCTCGAAGGGCCCGGCACGGGGTGGGGCGCGCTCGCGCTCACACCCTCCAGTGGATGTGCTCGAAGTCCTCGTCGGGCACGGTGAGGGTGACGTAGCCGAGGCGGGGGAGCCGCTCGAGCTCGATGCCGGCGCGCATCACGTGGAGGGCCACCGCCAGCCGGTCCCCCTTCGAGAACCCGAGCGCCTCGAAGGGCAGGGCGAGCTCGACCACCCGCGCGAAGGCGCTGCGGCCGACCTCCGCCTCGCCCTGCCGTCCGGCCCGCTCCGCGCCGTCTTGCCCGAGCTCGAACTCGATCTGGGCCTGCACCTTGGCGGCGATGAGCTCGACCCTCAGCGCGCTGCACAGCTCGCGGGTGCGGGCGGGCGACTCGGCCGGGTCGACCCTCAGGTAGAGGTTCGCGAGGTCGAAGCCGTAGCGCAGGGCCTGGAAGGCCTGCACGCCCCCGAACATGGCGCCCTGGGCCTGGGGTGGCCGGTAGAGCCCGGCTCCCTGCCACTCGAAGTAGGTGGTCTCGCGGCCGTCGATGACGGGGGTGATGAAGAAGCTCGGCTCGCGCAGGGGCCGGGCGTCGGGGGCCGCCGCCACGCCGATCCTCTTGATGGGCTCGAGGGCCTCGATGGGCAGCGGGGCCCCGATGAGCTGGCAGGCCCCCACCACGAGCGAGCGGAACAGGCCGTCGAACTCGAGCACCAGATCGCTGTGAAAGTCGTCGCCGAACCACCAGAACCAGTCCGAGCCCTCGGCGGCGTAGAGGTTCCGGTGGGCGCGCGCGAGCGCCTCGCTCGACACCCCGGGCGGCGGAGCCGCCTCGGCCCGGGCCAGGGCCTCGCGGGCCCGCCCGAGCGCCGCCCAGGCCCGCCGGTCCTCCTCGTGCCCCATCCAGATGCGGTAGGAGGCCTCGATCCAGGAGCCGGAGTGGATGCGGGCGAGCGGCGGGTCGGGCGCGCCCGCGCTGGCCTCGGCGAGGGTCCTCGTCTCGATGGCCTCATCCGCCTCGAGGCGCCCGTAGAGCGCCTCGAGGAAGCCCCGGCCTGACTCGGGGAAGTGCTCCCAGGGGTTCTCGCCGTCGAGGAACACCCCCACCGTGGCCGGCCCCTTCTGGCCGTCCATGGCCCAGGCGTCCCCGATGGCCTCGAGGTGGCTCAGGAAGTCGGCGGCCGCCTCGGCGGCCCCGCTCCGCGCGTAGCTGAAGCCGATGAGGTCGGAGAGCCCGCGGTCGCGGAAGAGCATGTCGATCTGGCCGGCGCCGGCCTGGGCCCGCCAGGGCCGGTAGAGTGCCCGCAGCCGCGAGGTGCCGGGCGCGAGCGAGTGGAGCAGGATGCCCTCGTCGGTGGCGGCCCACCTCACCCCCTCGCTCGCCAGGACCTCCAGGGCCTCCGGCGAGACCGATCCCTCGGCCGGCCACATGCCGGTGGGCCTCGCCCCGAAGGTCTGCGCGTGGTAGCGGAGCGCCTCCCGCACCTGCCAGTGGGCGTCCGCCGGCCAGGCGAAGCGGGGCGGGAGGGTCGCGCCGGGCAGGGCGCGCCTCGCCGAGTCGGTGTCGCAGACGAGCGGGAGGATGGGATGGTAGTAGGGGGTGGTGGAGAGCTCGACCTGGCCGCGCTCGGCGAGCGCCCGCCAGCGCGGGACGATCTCGCGCACGATGCGGAGCTGGGCCTCGAGGGTGTAGCGCAGGTCCCCCTCGCCGTAGCCGCGCCCCTTCTTGACGAGCGCCCGCAGGCCCTCGTCGTCTGCGAGCGCCCCGAAGCCGAACCAGGCCAGGTTGAAGAGCACCTGGAGGTCGCCGAGCTCGGCGTCGCTGAAGGTGCTCGCCACCTGGGCGAGGTCGAGGCCGCGCAGGTCCCGGCCGCGCTTCTCGAGCAGCTCGAAGTAGCGCGGCAGGGTCCTCACCGAGGTCTCCCAGTCGTTCATGAAGAACGAGCGCAGGAGGGCCTGCCGCTCGGACGGCACGAGGTCCTGCGGGCGCCGGGTCGAGACCTCCAGGAAGCGATCGCGCGCCTCCCCCCGCGCGTAGGCGTCGAGCTGCTCGAGGAGCACCGGGGTGAAGTTGACCGTGCAGCGCACGCGCGGGTGCCGCTCGAGCGCGTAGGCCATGTCGTAGTAGGCCCTGGTCGCGTGCAGCCGCACCCACGGCATGAGGAACTCGCCGGTCTCCGGCTCGCGGTAGAGCGGCTGGTGCATGTGCCAGAGGAGGGCGAGGCGCACCTTCGGCATCGGGCGGACGGTAGCGTCGCTGCGGCGAGAACACCAGGGGGAAAGGCGCCCTTACGGCCTCGATATCAGCCGGCGAGGAGCGGCGGGTGGTGGATGATCTGGACGGTGAGGCCCTCCGGGCCTCGCAGGTAGAAGGAGCGCGCCCCATCGCGGTGGGTGCGCGGCGGCGCCAGGAGCTCGGCACCGCGCGCGGCGAGGTGGGCCGCCCAGGCGTCCACCTCCTCCGGCCGTCCGACCGCGAGCCCCAGGTGGTCGAGCAGGCCCGCCCCGCCCGGTCCGGGGGCCCGGTGGAGCGCGATGTTGTCGCCGCGCCCGGCGAGGTACACCTCGTCCTCGCCCGGCCGCCACTCCACGCGGTAACCGAGGAGCTCGACGAAGAACCGCTCGGCCGCCTCGAGGTCGCACACCCTCAGCGCGACGTGCCTCAGCCCGAGCCCTGGCGGACGCTCCCCTTCGCTCACGCTCGCCTGGCTTAACGGGCGGCCCCCGCGCGCGCACCCCGGCTAGCGAAAGAGCTTTCCCAGGCCCTTGGCCTTGATCTCGCCCACCTCCTTGGCGAGGCGGCCGAGCCGGTCGGTCTTGTCGGCCACCTCCCGTTGCAGCCGCGAGATGCGCGTGTCGCGCTCGTTCACTTGCGCCTGCAGGAGGTTCTTCTCCTCGGCGAGCTGGGCGAGCCGCTCGGCGAGGGCCTGGTCCGAGGCGGCGGGATCGCCCCGCAACGCGGCGAGGAGCCCCTCCTGGTCCTTGAGCCGCTTCGTCGCCTCGGCGAGCCTCGCCTCGGCCTCCTCGGCCCGCGCCTCGGGGCTGCCGGCCGGCGCCGCCTGCGCCTTCAAGGCCGCGAGCGCGCTCGTCACCTCGGCGAGCTCCGCCGCGCGCTCCTCGGTCTCGCGGCGCAGGGCGGCCGACTCGGTCGCCCGGGCCGCCAGCTCCTCGCGCAGGCGCGCCACCTCGCCGGCCGAGGGCGCGCTCCCCGCCGCCTGGGCGGCCTGGAGCCGGCCCTCGATCTCGTCCTTCTCCCAGCGCACCGCCTGCAGCTCGGCCTCCAGGGCGGCCGCCTCCGCCTCGGCGCTCTCCCCACGCTCCCGCTCCGCCGCGAGCTCCTCTTGCGCCTTCTGGGCCCGCGCCTCGGCCGCCTCGAGGGCGAGCGAAACCTCCTCCGCGGCGCGCAGGCGCTCCTCGGCCTCCTTGGCGCGCGCCCCTTCGGCCCCGGCCCGCTCGGCGGCCGCCTTGGCCTCGCGCTCGAGCCGCTCCACCCGGTCGCGCAGCCTCTCGCGGTCCTCCTCCACCTCGGCGATGCGGGCCGCCAGGGCCTCGCGCGCGGTCTGCAGGTCGGTCCTCAGCCGGGCGGCGGCCTGGCTCTCCTCCTTGCGCTCGCCGCCGGTCGCCCCGGCCCGCCGCTCGGCCTCCTCGGCCCGCAGGGTGGCCTCGGTCAGCCGGGCCTCCGCCTCCTTCAGGCGATCG
>DATJVF010000206.1:0-2828 GCA_035501995.1 Anaeromyxobacteraceae bacterium | reverse complement strand
AGGGGCGGCCGGGCCGGCTCCACGAGGCGGTGCGGGAGCAGCTCGCCGCCATCGGCAGCGGGCGGCCAGTCTACCTCCTCATCGACGATCTGCACGACGCCGACGAGTCCTCGGCCAACCTGTTCCACGACCTCGCCCGCGCGGCGCGCGCCTTGCGCCTCATGCTGGTCGCCACCTGCCGCGAGGACGCGGTGCGCTTCGGGACGCCGGTGCAGATGCTGCTCGCCCACCTCGACTGCGAGCGCCTCGCCCGGGGTGTACGGGTCCAGCGGCTCGACCTCCCCTCCTCCCGGGCCCAGCTTTCCGACCTGCTCGGCACGCCCCCCGGCGAGCCCCTGGCGGCGCAGTTCTACCGGATGACCGACGGCAGCCCCTTCTACACCGAGGAGCTGGCGCGCGCCTTCAAGGAATCGGGGCAGGTGAGGCTGGCGCTCGACCCCGCCTCGGCGCTCCGCGAGCGGGTAGCCCGCCTCGGTCCCGCCGCGGAGGCCCTGCTCGAGGCGGCCGCCGTAGCCGGCCATCGCTTCGACTTCGAGGTGGTCCGGCCGGCCTCGGGCCTAGGCGGCAGCGAGGCTCTGGCCGCGCTCGACCAGGCCCTCGAGGTACGTATCCTGGACGAGGACGGGAGCGGTTACCACTTTCACCACGCGCTCGTGCGCGACGCCATCTACGGCGCGCTGCCCGCCGCTCGCCGGGTCTCGCTCCACCGCGCCGTCGCCGACGCCATCGACGAGCGAGCCTCGGGGGCGCCGGGCGGGATGGAGGACGCCGCCGAGGCACTCGCCTATCACCGGCGCGCGGCCGACCAGCCGGACCGTGCCTTCGGACACCTGGTGGCGGCCGGGCACCGTGCAGCGGCGCGGGGCGGGCTCAGCGAGGCGAACGCCTTCTACGAGGGAGCGGTCGCCCTCGCCGACGCAGCCGAGGCCTCCGGGCCGCGCCGTCTCGAGCTCCTCGAAGCGCTCGCCGAGGTACAGCTCGCCCAGGCCGAGCTGCCCGAGGCAGTCCGCGCCTTCGAGGCCGCGGCGAGCCTGCGCGACCTCTCCGGCTGGCGGCCCGGCCCCGCGGAGCGAGCCCGCGCTCGCCGGGGTGCGGCGCTGGCCCTCCTCGTCGGAGGCCGAACCGGGGAGGCCAAGCTCGAGCTCGAGGCGGGCCTCTCCGACGCCTTGGCCGGCTCGGGCGACGAGCGGGCCGAGACGCTCCTCCTGCTCTCCGAGGTGGCCTGGCACGAAGGGCGCGAGCGTGAGTCCCGGGAGCTCGCCGAGCGCTGTGCCGAGGAGGCGCGCGGCGTGGGAGACCTCGGACTCGCTGGGCGCGGACAGGAGATGGCGGCGCTCGCCCGCATCGCCCTCGGAGAGCCTCCCCTCGACGAGACCGAGCCCACCGAGCCCGGCCCCGAGCGGCCCTTCGCGGTACACCTCGTGCTGTGGGAGAATGACCTCCTCGGCGACCGGCCGCAAGGCGAGATCCTCGCCGGGGTGACGTCGTTTCGCGACTGGGCGGCCTCGCATCAGGCGAGGGCGGCTCTCGCCCTCTCGCGGGCCTTCGAGGGTGCGCTCGCCGCCCGGGCGGGTAGGCTCGACCGGGCCGAGCAGGCGCTGCGGGAGGCCCTGCAGCTCTTCCGCGCCGAGAGCTCCGCGCTCGGTGAGGCCTTTACCCTCGATCGCCTGGCCGACCTCTTCACACTGCGCGGCCGCCACGAGGAGGCCATGGCGCTCCTCGGGGAGGGGGTGGTGGCCGCGGAGCGCGCGCCCCTCCGGCGCCACGTCCTGACACGTCTGCACGCCACGCTCGCCTGCAACCGGCTGGCGGCGGGCGCCATCTACGCGGCCGAGGATGCGGCACGCGAGGCGAGCGCGCTCATCGCGCGCCACGGCGAGTGCACCGTCTGCCACACCCTCTTCCGCTCCGCGCTCCTGCGGGTCGCGGTGGCCCGCGGCCGGCTCGACGAGGCGGCGGCGGAGGCGGGCGAGCTCGAGACCATGGCCACTCGCCGGGGCGGCCGCGGGCTCGCGGCGGCGGCGCGCCTGGCGCGGGCTCACCTGCTCGCTGCCCTCGGCGAGCCGGGCGAGTCCGCCGCGGCCTATTCCGAGGCTGCGAGAGGGTTCGACGGGCTCGGGGCCTACCTCGACGGAGCCCTGGCCTGGGCCGGGGCTGCGCGGGAGCTCCGCTTCCGAGGCGAGGCGAGCGGGGCCGCGGAGGCCGAAGCCGCCGAGCGGCGCAGCGGCGAGGTCCTCGAGCGAGCTGGCCTGTCGCGCGGGCCCTGAGCCCGGTGGCCCGAAGGACCCCGGGGCAGCCGGCCTGGCCGAGCCCGGTGTCCTCCGGCGCGCTGGCGACCCTGGGGTGCCGCCGGCCGGGTCGGAGGAGCCCCTGCGACGCGCCGGATCTTCCCCCGCGCCCGCCAAGCCCTTGCCGGCGCACGGTGCCGACACGTACGCTGTGGTGGGGCCATGGCGGAACCAGGGAGACGCGGGGCGCTTAAAACGCCCTCTGGGGCGACCCAGGTGCCGGTTCGAGCCCGGCTGGCCCTATCGCAGGCTTGGGCCGCGCTGTGGTCGCAGCCGCCGCCGGGCGGCGTTGCAGGTACTCGCCGAAGGCGTGGTCCCTGGAGAGGACGTGGTCGCGCAGCCAATGCCCGAGCTCCACGGCGAGCTTGAGGGTGAGCCACGGGCTCTCGGGGAGCATCGCGTGGTCTCGCTCCATGTCCTGTAGGCGCTTCGCGAAGCCCGCGTGCTCGTCGGCGTGGGCCTGCAGGTCGGGGTAGCCAGCGGACGCCATGGCCGCCTCTTCGTCCCGGAAATGCAACGCGGTGTAGTTCCTCATGAAAT
>DATJVF010000205.1:0-9708 GCA_035501995.1 Anaeromyxobacteraceae bacterium | reverse complement strand
CGCCGTCTCGAGCGCGTTCTGTTCGGGAGCGTACCGCCCAGATGCTCCGGGGGTCAACGCTCGTCGCGAGGGACCCGGCCGATTTCACGCGACGCTAAGGCGCCCGCCCGAGCCGCCCGGCCGCGCGGCTCGCCGGGAGGCCTCGGCCGCGCGCCGCCCCGGGCCGGTCGCTCGGGCGATGAGCTCGCCGGCGTGCGCGTGGGCCGCGGCGGTCACGGTCTCCCCGGCCAGCATGCGGGCCACTTCTGCCCGGCGCGCCTCGAGCGTGGCGAGACTCGCCACCTCCGCCGAGGTCCGGCCCCCCTTCACCCGCTTCGCCACCGTGAGGTGCTGGTCGGCGAAGGCGGCCACCTGCGGCAGATGGGTGACGCAGATGACCTGCCGCCCGCGCGCCACTTCCGAGAGCAGGCGACCGACCGCCTCGGCCGCGCCCCCGCCGAGACCGGCGTCGACCTCGTCGAGGACGTAGGCGTCGACCGGGTCGGCCGAGGAGAGCACCCTCTTGGCGGCGAGCAGCACCCGCGACAGCTCGCCGCCCGAGGCGATGCGGGCGAGCGGCCGCGGCGGCTCGCCCGGGTTGGGCCCGATGAGGATGCGGGCTCGCTCGGCGCCGTCGGGGCCGAGCGCCAGCCCATCGAAGGAGAGCCCGTGCTCGGGCGGAGAGAAGGCCACGAGGAGCCGGCAGCGCTCCATGGCGAGCGCGGCGAGCACCCGCTCCACCTCCCGCCCGAAGGCGGACGCGGCCCGCTCGCGCAGGCGGGTGAGCAGGCCCGCCAGGCGGGAGGCCCGCGCCCCGGCGGCGGCGAGCTCGCCCTCGAGGCTCCCCGCCCGCTCCTCCTCCGCCTCGAGCGCCGCGAGCTCCACCCGCATGGCCCGGGCCCGCTCGAGCGCCGCGGCGAGGCTTCCCCCGTGCTTGCGGGCGAGCCCGCGCAGGACCTCGAGGCGCTCCTCCAGCTCGAGGAGCCGCTCGGGGTCGCCCCCGGCCAGATCGGCGTAGCGGGCGAGGGCGCGCCCGGCCTCCTCGGCCTCGGCCCGGGCCGAGCGGATGAGCGCGAGGACCGGCCCGAGGCGGGCGTCGATGGCGCCCGCCTCGGCGAGGGCGCGCTCGGCCCGGGCGGCCTTCTCGCTCGCGCTCCCCTCCTCCCCGTAGACGAGCGCCTCGGCCGCGCGGGCGGCCTCGGTGAGCCGCCCGGCGCTCCGCAGGAGCGCGCGCTCCCGCTCGAGCTCCTCGTCCTCCGAGGGCCGCACCTCGGCCGCCTCGAGCTCGCCGAGCTGGTGGACGAGGTACTCCTTTCGCCGCACCCGCTCCTCGCGGGCGGCGACGAGCGCCTCGCGCTCCCGCGAGAGGGTCGCGAAGGAACGGTAGGCCTCCCGGTAGCGCTCGGAGAGGGTCGCCTCGTCCTCCTCCGGCTCGCCCCCGGCCCTCCCCCGCGCGGCCGCCCGCGCGTAGGCGTCGATGAGGTCGAGGTGGGTCGCCTCGTCGAGGAGCGCCACGTGGCCGTGCTGCGCGGTCACGTCGACGAGCCCGCGCAGGGCCGCCTCCAGCATGGAGACCGTGCACAGGGTCCCGTTCACGTAGGCGCGCCCACGCCCCGTCCGGGAGAGGGTACGCCTCACCAGGACCTCGGCCCCGCCCCCGGGCAGGGGCACTCCGGCCGCGGCGAGCCGGGCGAGCACCGGGTGGCCCGGCGCGAGCTCGAAGAGCGCCTCCACGGCCGCCTCCTCGGCCCCCTCCCGCAAGACCTCGCCGCCGAGGCGGCCGCCCATGACGAGGTGCAGGGCCTCGAGCAGGATCGACTTGCCGGCCCCGGTCTCGCCGGTGAGGACGGTGAGGCCGGGACCGAACTCCACCTCGGCGTGGTCGACGATGGCGAAGCCAAAGAGGCGCAGGGCGGTGAGCATGCGCGAAAGTATGCACCGCGGGTCCGACACTGATCAAGTTTTCAGTATCGGGTTCGGGCCCGCCCCGGTCAGCGCTGCCCCCAGCGCAGCTTGGCGCGCAGGATCCCGAAGGAGTCGATGTGCGGGTTCTTCACGAGGAGCACCCGGTTCTGCGACTGCTTGATCTGGACCCGGTCCTCGCGCTGCAGCTGGAGGCCGGTCTGCCCGTCGAGGGTGAGGTAGACCTCGCTGTCGGAGACGAGCCTCAGGCTCACGCTCTGGTCGTCCGGCAGCACGATGGGCCGCTGGGTGAGGGTGTGGGGGCAGATGGGGGTGAGGACGAAGCCCCGCATGGAGGGGTAGAGGATGGGCCCGTGGGCGGCCAGGGAGTAGGCGGTGGATCCGGTGGGGGTGGCGACGATGATCCCGTCGGCCTTGTAGCTCGTGACGAACACGTCGGCGGCGGTGGCCTCGAACTCCGCCATGCGCGAGAGGGTGCCCTTCGCCATCACCACGTCGTTCAGGACCTCGGTGTCGACGACCTTGGCGTCCTCTTCCTGTCCGCGGTGGACGTGCACCCTGAGCTTCATGCGCTCGGAGACCTGGGCCCCGCCGCCGAGGACGTGGTCGATGGCCTCGTAGAGCTCGGCCTGCGGCACCTCGGTGAGGAAGCCCAGGCTGCCCATGTTGACGCCTAGGATGGGCGCCGACCGCCCGTCGAGCAGGCGGGCCGCGTGGATGAGGGTGCCGTCGCCGCCGAGGACGAGCACGAGGTCGGCCTCCCGCGCCAGGACCTCCTCGTCGCGCAGCACGAGGAGGCCGCGGGCGGTGAGGTAGCCCTCGACCGCCAGGGCACAGGCGGCCGCCTCGGGGGCGCTCTTCTTGTGGACCACGCCGACCTTGCGCGGGACCGGACAGGGCTGGCCTTCCATCGTCGGCATTATATAAGGGCCCGAGCGTCATGGACCTCTTCGACCACGCGCTCGACCGGGATGAGTCGGCGAAGCCCCTCGCCGAGCGGCTGCGCCCGCGCCGGCTCGAGGAGTTCGTGGGGCAGGAGCACGTGCTCGGGCCCGAGAGCGCCCTGCGCCGGGCCATCCTGGCCGACCAGCTCCCCTCGCTCATCCTGTGGGGCCCGCCCGGCACCGGGAAGACCACCCTCGCCCGCATCGTGGCCGAGAAGACCGGCGCCTACTTCGCCTCCTTCAGCGCGGTCCTCGGCGGGGTGAAGGAGGTCCGCGAGATCGTGGAGGCGGCCCGCGAGCGGCGCCGGCTGCACCGCCAGCGGACCCTGCTCTTCGTCGACGAGATCCACCGCTTCACGAAGGCCCAGCAGGACGCCTTCCTGCCCCACGTGGAGGCGGGGACGGTGACCCTCATCGGCGCCACCACCGAGAACCCCTCCTTCGAGATCAACGCCGCCCTGCTCTCGCGCTGCCGGGTGGTGACCCTGCGCGCGCTGACCGAGGAGGAGGTGGCGTCGCTCCTCGAGCGGGCGGTGAGCTCGGCCTCCGGGCTCGGCGGCGACCTCGCCCTCGCCGAGGAGGCGAAGCAGCACCTCGCCCGCTACGCCTACGGCGACGCGCGGCGCGCGCTCAACGCCCTCGAGGTGGCGGCGGCGGCGGTGAGGCTCGCCGGCCGCAAGAGCATCCTCGCCGCCGACGCCGAGGAGGCCATGCAGCACAAGACCCTCCTCTACGACAAGGGGGGCGAGGAGCACTACAACGTCGTCTCGGCCTTCATCAAGTCCTTGCGGGGCAGCGATCCCGACGCGGCGGTCTACTACCTGGTGCGGATGCTCGAGGCGGGCGAGGACCCCCGCTTCATCCTGCGCCGGATGGTGATCTTCGCGAGCGAGGACGTCGGCAACGCCGATCCGCGCGCGCTCGCCCTGGCGATCGACGCCCTGCAGGCGGTGGAGCTCGTGGGCCTCCCCGAGGGCGTGCTTCCCATGAGCCAGGCCGCCATCTACCTGGCCCTCGCCCCGAAGTCCAACACCGCCCTCACCGCCTACGCCGCCGCCCGCGCGCTCGTGAAGGAGCGCGGCTCGCTCCCGGTGCCGATGAAGCTCCGCAACGCGCCCACCCGCCTCATGGAGGGGCTCGGCTACGGCACGGGGTACCGCTACCCCCACAACTTCGAGGGCCACTACGTGGCCGAGCGCTACCTGCCCGAGGCGCTCGGGGAGCGCGAGGTGGTGAAGCTCTCCGAGAGCGGGCTCGAGAAGGAGCTCCTGGAGCGGCTGCGGGCGCTGCGCTCCGGCGACAAGGGATGAGCGCCTTCCACCCTCGGCCCGCCCTCGGGAGGGGCTCGAGATCGCCCTGCCTCGGGGCCACGACGGTCCCTGGCCCCTGCGCGGAGGGCGGGTGAGCCCTCGGGGCGCGAGCGGGAGCGCGGAGCGCGAACGCGCCTTGCGGTCCGGCGAGGATGGACTAATCTCTGCTGCCCTGCCCCCCCTCCGGGGGCGCGAGCGGGGAGGTCCATGCTGCTGGTGAGGACATTTCTGGCGCCGAGCTCCATCCACGGCATCGGCCTCTTCGCGGCCCAGCGCATCCCCAGGGGCACCGTCATCTGGCGGCTCAACCCGGTCATCGACCTCGAGCTCGCCGAGGAGCAGATCGAGGCCCTCGCCGAGGCCGCCCGCGTCCAGATCCGCAAGTACACCTACCTCGACGGCGTGCGGGGCCGCTTCGTCCTGTGCGGCGACGACGCGCGCTTCTTCAACCACGACGACCATCCCAACTGCCACGACTTCCCCGACGAGCACGGCGGCACCACGGTGGCAGCGCGCGACATCGACGAGGGCGAGGAGCTGACGAGCGACTACGCCCTCTTCGACGCGAGCCACGTGCCCTACCAGAAGTGATCCTCTACCTGCACGGGTTCGCCTCCGGTCCGGCCTCGAAGAAGGGCCTCGAGCTCGAGCGGCGCTTCGCCGAGGTGGGCGAGACGCTGGTCCGCGCCGACCTCACCCCGGGCCTGGACGGCTTCGAGCGCTCGACGCCCCTCACCATGCTCGCGGAGATCGAGCGGCTCCTCGCCCTGCACCGGCCGCGCGCGCTCCTCGGCAGCTCGCTCGGCGGGTACCTGGCGGCGCTCGCGGCCTCCCGCGGCGCCACCCTGGAGCGGCTCGTCCTCCTCGCCCCCGCCTTCAGGCTCTTCGAGCGCTGGCGGGCGCGCCTCTCCGCCGAGGAGGAGGCCCGCTGGCGCGCCGAGGGCCTCGCCGTGGAGCACCACGGCTCGGGCCGCCTGCGGCGGCTCGGCTTCGCCTTCCTGGAGGAGGCGGCGCGCCTGCCGCCCTTCCCCGAGGTGCGGGTCCCGACCCTGTGCTTCGCCGGCAAGGCCGACGAGCTCGTGCCCCTCGCGGACGTGGCCCTCTTCGTCGAGCGCACTCCGGGGGCGAGGCTCGTCACCCTCGAGGATGGCCACGACCTCCTCGGCTCGCTCGACCGGATCTTCGAGGAGGCGCGGGTGTTCCTCTCCCCCTAGCCGTTGGCGAGGTTCGGTTCGGGGACGTCGTCGCCCGCCTCGCCCTCCACGTCGTTGCGGTACTTGCGCAGGACGCGCTTGAAGTTCGAGCGGTCCATGCCGGCCTTGCGGGCGGCCGCCGAGATGTTGTTGTCGCAGGCGCGCATGAGCGCCTCGACGTAGCTCTTCTCGAAGCGCCGGAGCGCCTGCTCCTTCGCCACCGCGTAGCTCATGGAGAGCCAGGCCGCGTCGTCGCCGGCGAGCGGCGCCTCGCGGATGAGGGGCGCGGTGCGCCCGGTGACGGCCGGCGGCAGGTCGGCCGGGCTGATGGCCTCCCCGCGGCACAGCACCACCGCGCGCTCGACGGCGTTCTCGAGCTCGCGCACGTTCCCCGGCCAGCGGTAGCTGCAGAGCAGCTCGATGGCCTCCGGGGAGAGGGTCTTCACCTTCTTGCCGAGCCGCTCGGTGTAGCGGCGCAGGAAGTGGTGGGCGAGCAGCGGCACGTCCTCGATGCGGTCGCGCAGGGGCGGCAGCGGGATGGCGATGACGTTCAGGCGGTAGAAGAGGTCCTCGCGGAACTTGCCGGCCTTGACGAGCTTGGGCAGGTCGCGGTGGGTGGCGGCGATGACCCGCACGTCGACCTTGATGGAGTCGGTGGAGCCGACCCGCTTGAGCTCGCCCTCCTGCAGGACCCGCAAGAGGCGCACCTGGGTGGCCGGGGGGATGTCCCCGATCTCGTCGAGGAAGATGGTGCCGCCGTCGGCCGCGTCGAACAGGCCCTTCTGGTCGCGCTGGGCGCCGGTGAAGGCCCCCTTCACGTGACCGAACAGCTCCGACTCGAGCAGGGTCTCGGTGAGCGCGCCGCAGTTCAGGGCCACGAAGGGGTGGCCGCGGCGCGGGCTCTTGGCGTGGAGGGCGCGGGCCACGAGCTCCTTGCCGGTGCCGCTCTCGCCCTGCACGAGCACGGTGGCGGCGCTGTAGGCCACCGCGTCCACCATGCGGGTGACGTCGCGGATGGGGCCGGAGTTGCCGACCAGCCCGTCGCTCGAGGCGCCCCCCTCCTTCTCGCGCAGGGCCGTCTCGAGGGCCCGGTTGCGATCGAAGAGCTGCTTGCGCTCGGCCGCCTTCTCGACCGCCCGCGCCACCAGCTCCACGTCGTCGAAGGGCTTCGTCAGGTAGTCGTAGGCCCCGGCCCTCACCGCCGCGAGCGCCGTCTCCACCGTGGCGTGGCCGGTCATCATGATGACCTCCACCTCGGGCCGCCGGTGCTTGACGGCGGTGAGGAGCTCGAGCCCCGAGAGGTCGGGCATCTTCACGTCGAGCAGCGCGACGTCGAAGTCCTCCTGCGACAGGCGCTGGGTGGCCACGATGGGCGAGTCGAGGGCCGTCACCTGGTGGCCCTTCTTGCTGAGGAGCGCCTCGAGGGCCCGCAGGAGGACGGGCTCGTCGTCGACGACGAGCACGCGAACGATCTTCTCGGTGGTCTGGTCCATGGTGGGCCTCGGTCAGGACTTGGTGGGTGCCGCGGGTAACTCGACGATGAAGGAAGCGCCGCCCCCCGCCACCGGCTCGTGGCGGATGCTCCCGCCGTGCTCCTCGGCGATCCGGTAGCAGATGGAGAGCCCGAGGCCGGTGCCCTGGCCCTCGGGCTTGGTGGTGAAGAAGGGCTCGAAGATGCGGCCGGCCAGCTCGGGCGGGACGCCCGGGCCGTCGTCGGCCACCGACAGCTGCACCATCCCCGGCTCGGAGGGCCCGGTGGTGACGGTGATGCGCCCCTGGTGGCCGATGGCCTGCAGCGCGTTCACCAGGAGGTTCACCAGGATCTGCTGGATCTGGTTGCCGTTGGCCACCACCAGGGCGCGGTCGAGGTGGCGCACGATCTCGACCTTGCCCTCCTTGAGCTGCGCCTGCATGAGGAAGAGGGCGTCCTCGGCGAGCTTCGCGAGGTCGACCTCGTCCCGCTCGTCGTGCCGCGGGCGGCGCGAGAAGCGCAGGAGCGACTCGACGATGCGCTTGGCGCGCATGGCCGCGTCCTGGATGAGGCGCAGGGACTCGCGATCGGCCTCCGGGCGCTCGTCCTGGCTCATGAGCTGGGCGAAGGCCAGGATGCCGCCCAGGGGGTTGTTGATCTCGTGGGCCACCCCGCCCGCCAGCTGCCCCACCGCCGCCATCTTCTCGGCCTGCAGGAGGCGGCGGGTGACCTCGCGCTCCTCGGTGACGTCCTTCCACACCACCACCGCCCCCAGCTCGGCGAAGGGGAAGGTGCGCACGAGCCAGGTCCGCTCGGCGTGCTGCACCTCCTGCGCGGCGAGGAGCTCGTCGGTGCCGGGGACCTCGGTGCCCGGCAGGGCGCCGTAGGCGCCGGCCGCCGGCCGTAGCCCCTTCAGGCTCTGCAGGGCCACCTCGGCGTGGCGCGCGAAGGCGGCGTTCGCCCGTACCACCTCCCCGTCGTGGCGCAGGATGGCGAGCGGGTCGGCGATGGCGTCGAAGCAGGCGCGCCACTCGTCAGCGGCCCGGGTGAGGGCCCGCGAGCGCTGCTCCACCTTGGCCTCGAGCTCCCGGTTGATGAGCTCGAGCTCGGCGTTGCGCTGGGTGAGGAGGTCGGAGAGCCGCGCGTTCTCCTCGACCAGCCAGTACTGGTCGATGGCGCTCTGCAGGGTGAGCAGGAGGTGGGCGTCGTCCCAGGGCTTCCAGATGATCCGGTAGATCTCGGACTGGTTCACCGCCTCCTCGATGGCGGCGGTATCGGCCTGCCCGGTGAGGAGCACCCGCTGGATCCTCGGCCAGCGCTCCTTCACGATGCGGAGGAACTCCACCCCCGACATCCCCGGCATCCGATAGTCGGAGACCACCACGTGGACCGGCTCCACCTTGAGGAGCGCGAGCGCGCCGTCGGCGTCGGGGGCCTCGTGGAGCCGGCAGTGGGCGCGCCTCAGGACCCGCTTGAGGGCCCGGCGCACGTGCTCGTCGTCGTCGACGACGAGGACCGCTGCCTCCTCCTTGCGGGTGGCCGCTGCCGGGGTATCCACGTGTAGGCTCGACTCCATGTTTCCGGCCAGTTGGATGCACGACCCGGTCCCAGTGCTCCGAAACCCGGGTCGCCATCTTTCCAGGCACTTAAACGGGGGCTCGACCCGGGTATCTTACCACCTCATGGGTCAACGGATACCCGTCCGACCCAGAGGTCAGCGCGATCCCACGTCGTAGCGGTAGGACTGCGCCTGATAGAGGCAGATGGTGTCGCGGCCTTCGCGCTTCGCCCGGTAGAGGGCCTCGTCGGCGAACTTGACCAGGGCCTGGGGGCTCGTGACGTCCTTCGAGGGGTAGAAGGCCACGCCGACCGAGGCGGTGACCCGGGCCTCGACGGCGGCCTGGGCGCCGCTCGCTTCGAGGCGGAAGGTCTTCTCCCGCATCTTGCGCACGAACCGCTCGGCCACCGCGAGCGCCCCCTGCAGGTGGGTCTTGGGCAGGATGATGGCGAACTCCTCGCCGCCGTAGCGCGCGCAGATGTCCGGGTCGCGGATGCTCGCGCTGATGAGCTCGGCGGACTCGCGCAGCACCCGGTCGCCGAAGGGGTGGCCGTGGCGGTCGTTCACCGCCTTGAAGTGGTCGAGGTCGAGCATGATGAGCGACACCGGGTCGCTGTAGCGCTGGGCGCGCCCGAACTCCTCCTGCAGCCGCTGCTCGAAGTAGCGGTGGTTGTAGAGGCCGGTGAGCCCGTCGGTCATCGACAGCTTCTCGAGCTCGCCCTTCGTGACGCGCAGCTGGTCCTGCAGGCTCTTGATGCGCAGCATGGCCGCCGCCCGGGCCTGGATCTCGGCGTCGGCGAAGGGCTTGGCGAGGAAGTCGTCGGCACCGATGCGCAGCCCGGCCACCCGGGAGTCGAGGTCGGCCTTCACCGAGAGCACGATGACCGGGACGAAGTGCTCCTCGGAGCGCGCCTTCAGGATGCGCAGCACCTCGAGCCCGTCCATGTCGGGCAGGATGAGGTCGAGCAGGACCAGGTCCGGCTCGTCGGTCCGCACCTGCCTTATCGCCTCCCGGCCCTCGGCGACGGTGCGGACCTCGTAGCCGTCCTTCTGCAGCACCTGCTTCAGCCACTCGGCCTGCGTGGGGGAGTCTTCGACGATGAGGACGCGCGGAGCCGCCAATCGGGGGGAATGTACCAGTTCGGGAGCCCGGGCGGCAGCCTCGGAGGCTCGAGGGCCGCCCGCGGGCGCGCAAGGGCGGAGCGTTCTCCACCTTCACCCCCAACGGCGCCGCCGGCGCTCCCCCGCGGAGGTCTCGAGCGGGCTCTTGGCTGCGCGGCCGCGCCCACCCTGAGAGGGGCCGACCTTGGCCGCCTAACCGAGCGCGAGG
>DATJVF010000204.1:0-3196 GCA_035501995.1 Anaeromyxobacteraceae bacterium | reverse complement strand
ACGTCCTGGTGGTGTTCCTCGACGCCACCGACGAGGCCCTCCTGCGCCGCTACTCGGAGACCCGGCGCCGCCATCCCCTGGCCGGGGGGTCGGGCTCGGTGCAGGAGGGGATCGCCGCCGAGCGCAAGGCGCTCGAGAGCCTGAAGGGCCTGGCCGACGAGGTGATCGACTCCTCGGCCATGAACGTCCACGAGCTCGGCCGGCTCATCCACGCCCGCTTCGGCCAGGGCGCGGCCGAGCACATGGGCGTGACCGTGATCTCCTTCGGCTTCCGCTACGGCCTCCCCAGCCACGCCGACCTGGTCCTCGACGTGCGCTTCCTCCCGAACCCCTACTTCGTGCCCGCCCTGAGGCCCTTCTCCGGCCAGGACGAGCGGGTGCGCGCCTACGTCCTCGAGCAGGCGGACGCCCAGGCCTTCCTCGCCCGGGTGGCCGACCTCTGCGCCTTCCTCCTGCCGCGCTACCGCAGCGAGGGGAAGAGCTACCTCACCATCGCGGTGGGCTGCACCGGGGGCCGTCACCGCTCGGTCGTCGTCGCCGAGGCGCTGGCCGGCCGCCTCAAGGAGGCCGGCAACGCGGTGCGCCTCTGGCACCGCGACGTCGACAAGGAATAAGGTTCTAGAGCCATGGTGGGACTCGTCGTCGCAACGCACGGCCAGCTGGCCGAGGAGCTGCTCCGCACCGCCGAGGGCATCTGCGGCACGCTCGAGCAGTGCCGGGCGGTCTCGCTGGCGGCCACCACCGCCATGGAGGTGGCCCGCCAGAACCTCGCCGACGCCATCCGCGAGGTCGACACCGGGGAGGGGGTGCTGGTCCTCACCGACATGTTCGGAGGGACGCCCGCCAACCTGGCCCTCACCTTCCTGAACGACAAGATCGAGGTCGTCACCGGCGTGAACCTGCCCATGCTGCTCAAGCTGTCCTCCTGCCGCTCGGAGGGGGCGACCCTGCGCGACACCGCCAAGCTCATGACCGGGTACGGCCAGAAGAACATCTCCATCGCGAGCGACCTGCTCAGGACCCGCGCGCGGACCCAGCAGGGCTAGGGCGCCCGTGATCGCCCTCGTCCGGGTCGACAACCGCCTCCTGCACGGGCAGATCCTCGAGGCCTGGGTGCCCCGCCTCAGGATCGGGCGGGTGGTGGTGGCCGACGACGAGGCCGCCGCCTCGCCGCTCGCCCAGGCCGCCATGACCCTGTGCCTGCCCCCCGAGCTCAAGGCCGACGTCCGTCCGGTGGCCTCCCTGGACTACGCCGCGCTGGCGCGGGCCGAGGAGCGGGTGCTGCTCCTCTTCCGCGAGGTGAAGGAGCTCGCCCGGGCGGTGGAGGCCGGGCTCACCCCGGCCCTCGCTCACGAGGTGAACCTCGGCAACGTGCACTTCGCGCCGGGCCGAAGACCGGTGACGCCCTCGGTCTTCCTCTCGGCCGAGGAGGTGGCCGAAGTGGAGGCCCTCGCCCAGACCGGCTACGCGGTGGCGGCCCGCGCGGTGCCCACCGACCCCCCCACCGGAGCCCGGGAGATCGCGCAGAAGTACGCCGAGGCCTCCCGGAAACGGTAGACTCGGCTCGCCCGTGAAACTCCTCGCCCTCGGTCTCGTCGCCGGTTTCGCCGCCGTGGAGCGCAAGGGCTTCTTGCAGGCCATGCTCTCGCGCCCCATCGCGCTCGGGGCCATGGCCGGCCTCGTCGCCGGGGACCTCGACGCCGGGCTCACGGTGGCGGTGCCGCTCGAGCTGCTCTGGCTGGGGGCGGTGAACCTCGGGGCGGCCCTGCCGGTCCACGAGGCGCTCGGGACGGTGGCCATCGCCGGCGGGGCGGCGCTGGCCGCCGAGGTGCTGAGGGCGGGGGGGGCCGGCGGGCCGGCCCTGCTCCCGGCGGCGGCGGCGGCGGCGGTGGTCCTGTGCGCGCCCCTGGCCCTCCTCGGGCGCCGGGCCGAACGGCTCGTCGAGCGCTGGAACGAGCGGCTCTACGCCCGGGCCGAGCACGACCTCGCCCTCGGCGACGACGAGGCGGCCGCGCGCGTGAACCTCTACGGGATCGCCCTGCCCTTCGCGATCTCCTTCCTCCTCGCCCCCTTGGGCGCGCTCGTCTCGGCCACCGCCATCCCGCTCTTCCTCGAGCGCGTGCCGGGGGCGTTGCCGCCCCTCGCGTTGGGCCTCGTGACCCTGTCGGCCTTCTCCTGCGCGGCGGGGGCGAAGGCCATGCGGGCCGCGCGGGCCAAGCTCGTCTACTTCGCCGGGCTCCTCGCCGGGCTGGGACTGTTCGCCGCCACCGTGCTGGCCGGAGGCGGGCCGTGAAGGAGGGCGCTCCCCGCGTGCCCCCCGGGGCCCTCGCCCGCTGCTTCGGGCGCAGCCTGTTCCTGCAGGCGGCCTGGAACCGGCGCGGCATGCAGAACCTCGGGTTCGCCTACGCCATCTTCCCGGCGCTCTCCGCGCTGTACGCGGACAAGGCGGTGCGCCGGGAGGCCCTCGCGCGCCACCTCGGCTTCTTCAACTGCCACCCCTACGCCGCCGCGGCCATCCTGGGAGGCACCATCCACCACGAGGAGAAGGTGGCGGCTGGCCTCGAGCCACCCGGTGCCCCGGTGGCCTACAAGGCCACGCTGCAGGGGCCGCTGGCGGCCATCGGCGACGGGTTCTTCTGGACCGCGCTCAGGCCGCTCTTCGGGGCGCTCGCCGCGGTCGGGACCCTCCTCTTCGGCTGGCCGGCGCTCGTCCTCACGCTTACCATCTACAACGCCATCCACCTCGTCTTGCGCATCGGGTTCTTCCGGACCGGGTACCGCCGCGGCGACGACGTGGTGGGGGTCATCGCCCGCCTGTCGCTGCCGGCCATGGCCGAGCGCCTGAGGTTGGCCGGGGCCGGGGTGTGCGGGGCGGCGGCGGCGCTGGTGGCCGCCCGGGCCGACCAGGTTCCCCGCTCCGGCGCCCTCTACGCCGCCGCGCTCGTCGCCGCCCTCGGCTACTGCGCCCTCGCCCGCGGGGCGCCGCTCTTCCTCGCCGCCTACGCCGCGGTCGCGGTCGGCGTGGGCCTCGCCCTCCTGACCCACCTCTTCGGGAGTCCGCTGTGAGCTCTCTTCCCCACCCCAGAGCCTGCCGCCGCCGGAGGGCCTAGCGCATGGCGCGGCTGGAGCGGACCTTCCTCATCGTGAACGTGCTCGGGTTGCACGCGCGCGCCGCTGCCCAGCTCGTGCAGACCGC
>DATJVF010000203.1:0-7914 GCA_035501995.1 Anaeromyxobacteraceae bacterium | reverse complement strand
GTCGCGCGGCCACTCGGCGAACAGGTCGACCTCCGGGGCCGGGGGCGGCGGGGGGGCCGGCGGGACGGGAGGGGTGGCCTCCGCCGGGCGGGCGCGCACCGGCGGCGGGGGCGCTCCGGGGATGGGGGGCGGGCCCCCGCGGGGGGCGATGGGCGGGGGGACGACCGGGTCGGCCGCGGCGCCCTCGGGGGTGTCCTGGAGGAGCTGGGCCGCGCGGCCGAGCAGGTCGGCCAGGTCGAGCGGCTTGCGCAGGTAGTCGTCGGCCCGGGTCCTCGTCTGCCGGTGGGCCTCGATGGCCGCGTGAGAGGCCTCGCTCGTATAGAGGATGAGAGGGACCGAGGCGAGGGTGCGCTTCAGGCGGTTGCACACCGAGAACCCGCTCATGTCGGGCAGCTCGGCGGCGAGCAGGATGAGGTCGGGCTTGCTCGCGCGGCAGCGGTCGACGGCCGGCTCGCCAGAGGAGAGGACGGTGACGTGGAAGCCGGCGGGCCGGAAGGCGCCGCGGATCGACTCCGCCACCTCGTGATCCGACTCGATGAGGAGGAGCTCGCGTCCCATAGGGCGGGCTCATGCTATCCCGGATCGTGAACGGGGAGAAACGCTTGGCCCCGCGCGGCCGAGGCCTCCGCGGCCCTTCGCGGCCGGCGTCCGCGAGGGGGACGCCGCCCGGAGAGGCGCGCTTAAGGCGAGGGGCGCGAGCGTGGTAATGGTTCGCCCACATGCCCGCCTACGTCCTTACCGTGGAGGTGGAGCAGGCCCGGGCCGACGATCTCGCCGCGCTCCTCGTCGACGGGGGCGCGAGCGGCGCCGAGGTCCGCGACGCCACCGTCCTGCCCATGCCCGGCGTCGCCCGTCCCGCGCCAGGGCGCGCTCGGGTGGCCTGCTTCTTCGCGAGCCGCGACGCGGCCGAGGAGGCCGCTCGGTCCCTAGGCCTCTCGGGACAGATCGATGAGCTCGGCGATCAGGACTGGAGCGAGGGCTGGAAGAGAGGCCTTTCCCCCTTTGTGGTGGGCCGGGTGTTCATCCGGCCCTCCTTCGTCGCGGCCCGGCCGCCGGCCGGGGCGGTGGAGGTGGTGATCGACCCCGGGATGGCCTTCGGCACCGGTACCCATCCCACCACCGCCCTCTGCCTCGCCGCGCTCGACGCCTGCCTCGCCCAGGCGCCCGGGGCTACCGTCCTCGACGTCGGGACCGGGACGGGCCTGCTCGCCATCGCCGCGCGCAAGCTCGGCTCCATGCGGGTGGTCGCGACCGACCAGGACCCGGTGGCGCTGCGGGTGGCCGCCGAGAACGCCTCCCGCAACGGCGTCGAGCTGGAGCTCGACGGACGAGCGCCCGAGCACCAGGGCGGGCCCTTTCACGTGGTGGTGGCGAACATCCTCGCCAACGCGCTCGTCGAGCTCGCTCCCGGCCTCGCCTCCGTCCTCGCGCCCGGGGGCACCCTCCTCCTGTCGGGGATCCTTTCCGGCCAGGAGGGCGAGGTCCTCTCCGCCTACCTCGCCGCGGGCCTGCGGCGCGACGAGGATCGCGAGCGGTCCTCGGGGGAGTGGCGCCTCCTCGCCCTCGCGGCGCCGGGGCCCGGCCTGGCGGGGTCGCGGTGAGGCGCCTGTTCGTCCCGCGCGCGCGCATCGCCGGCGACCGCGCCGCGCTCACCGCCTCCGACCGGCACTACCTCAGGGACGTGCTCAGGCTCGGAACGGGCGACCCCCTCCAGGTCTTCGACGGGGAGGGCGGCATCTACCCGGCGCGGATGGAGGCCAGCGGCGGGCTCGCCCTCGGGCCGCGGGCGCAGGCCCCCGCGCCGCGCACGCGCCTGTGGCTCGGCTTCGCCCTCGCGCGCGGCGAGAAGTGCGACCTCCTCGTCCAGAAGGCCACCGAGCTCGGGGCGGCGCGGCTCTCGCCCTTCGAGGCCGTCCGCTCGGTGGTGCACCTCGAGGGCGGACGCGGCGAGAAGCGCACCCTGCGCCTCGCCCGCATCGCCGCCGAGGCGGCCCGCCAGTGCGGGCGCGCCGACGTCCCGCAGGTGGATGCGCCCCGGACCCTCGCGGCGGTCCTCTCCGAGGCACCGCCCTCCTACCGCAAGATCCTCCTCTACGAGGGGGGCGGCGAGTCCCTGGTGAGCGTGGTCGACCGCGGCGCCGAGGGCCACCTCCTCCTCCTCGGCCCGGAGGGCGGCTTCGCCGAGGAGGAGGTGGAGCGATGCCTCGCCTCCGGCGCCCGCCTCGCCACCCTTGGCCCGCGGGTCCTGCGCTTCGAGACCGCCGGCATCGCCGCCCTCGCCCTCGTGCAGCACCTCGCGGGCGACCTCGGTTAGAGGGCGCCCGCCCTTGGCCCGCGGGCGCCGGCCCGTGGAGGCCGCCGACCCCCTTTGGGTCCTCGCGGTGGAAGGAGCGTCTTGGACGAGCGTCCACGACGGACCGCCGGCGGTCCCAGGCGCCCGGGGGCGTCCCTTCACCCTAAACTTTGACACGCGCGCCCGAGGGGCTAGCCTCGTCCCGTGAAATGCCCCCGGTGCCTCGCGGAGAACCGGCTCTCCGGCTCGCGCTGCGCGTCCTGCGGCGCGCCGCTCCTCATCCCCGAGGACCCCGCCCTGCGGCAGCTCGACGAGGAGCTCGCGCTCGACCGGCGGAGGGAAAGGGACCCCCAGCTCGACCTGCCCGAGTTCACCGACGCCGAGCTCCTCGAAGGGCCGTGCGCCCTCGGCGCCAGCGCCGAGGAGGCCGAGCCGGCCGCCACCCATCTCACCTGCGCACCCCTCGAGCGGCGGCTCCTCGCCTGGGCGGTCGACGCCGGCCTGGTCCTCTCGGCGGTGGCGCTGCCGCTCCTCGCCTCGGCGCGAGTCGAGCCCTCGCCCGACCCGTTGGGCGTCCTCTTGCCCGCCGCCCTCGCGCTCTCCCTGCTCCTCGGCTTCGGCTACGGCGCGCTGGCTGGAGCGCTCGAGGGGGCGACCGTCGGCCAGCGCCTGCTCGGGCTCCGGGTGGTCGGGCCGGACGGCGGCGCGCCCGGCCTTCTGCGGTCGGCGGCGCGCGCCGCGCTGGCGGTGACCGGCGCGGCGGCGCTCGGCGTGGGGCTGTGGCCGGCCATCTTGACGAACAGTGGACGCGGCCTGCACGACCTCGTCACCGGCACGGTCGTGGTCCTCTCGCCTTGACCCCCCGTGGCGAGGAGCCTAGAACCGAGAGCCGTGGCCTCCGACCTCGCCGCCGTCCTCGCCGAAGCGGGCGCGGTCTCCCAGGACGACCTGGGGCGTGCGCTCCGCCGGCAGAAGGAGGCCGGCGGGACTCTCGACACGGCGCTGCTCGAGCTGGGCCTCGTCGAGGAGGACGCGCTCGTCGCGGCGCTGGCGCGAGCCTCCGAACTCCCGCCCCTGCCGAAGGGGCCCATCGAGCCCGATCCGAGGGCCCGGCGGGTCTTCCCCGGGCGCGTCGCGGAGCGCCACGGTCTGGCGCCGTTCCGCCTCGACGGGCGCGAGCTGTCGGTGCTCGTCACCTGGCCGGCCGACCTCTCGGCGCTGGACGAGATCAGCTTCATGCTCTCCCTGCACCTCGTGGCCCACGTGGCCCCCGAGTGGCGCGTGCGCGAGCTCATGGCGCGGGTCTACGGCGGGGAGCTCCCGGAGCGCCTGGCGGCGGTGGCGGCGCGGGTGCTCTCGGCGCCGGCCGGCGCCGCGCCCCTCGAGCAGGCCTCGAAAGGGCCCGAGGGCGCCACCCTCCCGCCGGGCGGGCCCGAGGCGGTCCTCGCGGCCGCGCCGGCCGCGGGCGGCGAGGAGGCCCGCGCGGCCTCGCCCGTAGCCGAGCGGCCGGCGCCCCCCGACGAGCCCCTGGCGAGCGCGCTCACCCAGGCCCTGGAGGCTCCGGGCGAGCCGGGCGCCCCGGAGGAGGCGGTGCCGGCCGAGCACGGCGCGCCCCCGCGCTGGACGCGCCAGGAAGCCTTCGCGGCGCTCGACGCCTCGAGGACCCGCGACGAGGTCCTGGAGGTGGTGCTGCGCTACGCGCGCGACTTCTTCGAGGCCGCGGCGGTGTTCGCGGTGGCGCGCGAGCACGTGGGCGGCCACGATGCCCGGGGCTGGGAGGGGGCGCGGGTGCGCTGCCGCGCCGTCCGGGTGGCGCCCTCGGAGGTCGAGCTCTTCCGGTCGGTCCTCGAGGCGAGCGGCCCGTACCTGGGCCCGCTGGCGGGCGAGCCGGGGAACCAGGCTCTGCTCTCGGCCCTGGGCCGGCCCTGGCCGCGCACGGTGCTCGTCTACCCGGTGGCGGTCCGGGCCCGCATCGTCTGCCTGCTCTACGCCGACAACGGGGACGCCCCGGTGTCCCCGGCCAGGCTCGGGGACCTCCTCCTGTTCGCGGCCGCCATCGGCGGCGCCCTCGACCGGATCCTGCGGGAGGCGAAGCGGCTGCGCGCCCTCGCCTTGCCCCCCGCCGAGGCGCCGCCGGAGCCCGTCCCCCCGCCTTCCGAGCCGGCTTCGCAGGCGACCCCGCCCGCGACCGCCTTCGAGGAGGCTCCGGCCACGCCCGAGGCGGAGCCGGAGGTGAAGGAGCCCTGGGAGGCGCGCGAGCCCGCCCAGGCCCGCTCGCCGGCGCCGGCCCGCGCCGAGGAACGGGACCTGTTCGAGGTGGCCTCGGCGCGGGAGGTCCTGGCGCGGGCGGACTTCGATCCACCCGAGCTCGTCCGGCGGCTCTCCACCTCGCGGCGCGACTCGGCCGAGCGCTCGCGGCTCTCTCAGGAGCTTCTCCGCCACGGTCCGGCCGCCGCCGCCGCGCTCGCCGCCGCCTTCCCCGGCCCGCTCGAGGGCGGCGAGGCCCCGGACGCGCTGCCGGTCGAGGCGCGCGGACCTCTGCTCGCGGCGCTCGCCGCCCTGGGGGCGGTGGCGACGCCCTTCCTGGTCCGCCTGCTCCTCGCGGCCGACCCGCAGCAGCGGCGGCTGGCGGTGGAGCTCCTCGCCCGCACCGGCGACCCGGCCGCCTTCTTGCCCCTCGCCGAGCGGGCGCTCGACGCCGAGCCGCGGGTGGCCGAGGCCGCCCTGTCGGCGCTCGCCCGGGCGCGCGCCCACCCCGAGTTCCACCCGGTGGTGGAACGCCTGCGGCGCGCCCTCCTGGGCAGCGAGGCCGATCGCCCGGTCCAGGCGGCGCTGGCCCTCGCCCGCCTCGGCGACGAGGAGTCGGTGCCGCTCCTCATCCAGGCGCTCGACACCCCGGGCCCGCTGGCCGGCGCCGCCGACGCGGCCCTCGAGCTCCTCACCTGCCGACGCTTCGGCCCCTCGCCGGCGCCCTGGCTCAAGTGGTGGAGGGAGCACCGCTCCGAGCACCGGGAGGACTGGCTCTTCCTAGCGCTCGGCGACGACGACCGGGCGGTGCGCACGGCGGCCGCCGAGAGCCTGCGCGCCGCCGGGTCGCCGCCTCTCACCTGGTCGGCGGACCTGCCGGCCCCCGAGCGGCTGGAGGCGGCGGCCCGCTGGCGCTCCTGGTGGCAGGTGGAGAAGAAGTCGCTCTGACCCCGGCCGCGGGGCCCCGACGCGGCGAGGGGCCCGCGCCTTTGCCTGTTCCGGCGAGCTTCGCTACAGTTCGTGGGCCTCTTCCCACACCCACCCACCTCAGGCGGGAGCGCTCATGGACAAGCCCATCGACCCGGATCCGCGCCGAGCCCTCCTGGAGAAGCTCGCCGAGGACGCCGAGCGGGGTGGGGGCGAGGAGCGCATCGCCAGGCAGCACGAGTCCGGGAAGCTGACGGCGCGCGAGCGGATCGAGCTCTTCCTCGACCCGGGCAGCTTCGTCGAGACGGACAAGTTCAAGACCCATCGCTGCGCCGAGTTCGGGATGGAGAAGCAGAAGATCCTCGGCGACGGCGTGGTCACCGGGTACGGCCTCGTGGAGGGACGGCAGGTCTTCGTCTTCGCGCAGGACTTCACGGTGTTCGGCGGCTCGCTCTCCGGGTCCTACTCCGAGAAGATCTGCAAGATCATGGACCTCGCCATGGAGGTGGGCTGCCCGGTGGTCGGCCTCAACGACTCCGGGGGCGCCCGCATCCAGGAGGGGGTGGTCTCGCTCGCCGGTTACGCCGAGATCTTCCTGCGCAACACGCTCGCCTCCGGGGTGGTGCCCCAGGTGAGCGTCATCATGGGGCCGTGTGCCGGGGGAGCGGTGTACTCGCCGGCCATCACCGACTTCATCTTCATGGTGAAGGACACGAGCTACATGTTCATCACCGGTCCCGACGTCATCAAGGCGGTCACGCACGAGGAGGTGACGAAGGACGACCTCGGCGGCGCCCGCGCCCACTCCCAGAAGTCGGGGGTGGCCCATTTCACCTTCGACACCGAGGAGGCCACGCTCAAGGCGGTCCGCGAGCTCATCTCCTACCTGCCGCTCAACAATGCCGACGATCCGCCCTCCATCCCTTCCTCCGACGACCCCACCCGGCGGGACGACGTCCTCAAGACCATCGTCCCCGACAACCCCAACAAGCCCTACGACATGAAGGACGTCATCCGGGCGGTGGTCGACGACCGGCACTTCTTCGAGGTGTCCCAGCACTTCGCCGAGAACATGGTGGTGGGCTTCGCCCGCCTGAACGGGCGCCCGGTGGGCCTGGTGGCCAACCAGCCCGCGGTGCTGGCCGGCGTGCTCGACATCGACGCCAGCGTGAAGGCAGCCCGCTTCGTGCGGTTCTGCGACGCCTTCAACATCCCGCTGCTCACCTTCGTGGACGTGCCAGGCTTCCTCCCCGGTACCGACCAGGAGTGGAACGGGATCATCAAGCACGGGGCGAAGCTCCTCTTCGCCTTCGCCGAGGCCACCGTCCCCAAGGTGACGGTCATCACCCGCAAGGCCTACGGGGGGGCCTACGACGTGATGGCGTCCAAGCACATCCGGGCCGACGTGAACCTCGCCTACCCGAGCGCCGAGATCGCGGTCATGGGCCCGGAAGGCGCGGTCAACATCATCTTCCGCAAGGAGATCCTGGCCGCGCAGGACCCGGCGGCCGAGCTCGGATACGTCGACGAGGTGATACGCCCCGAGGAGACCCGCCCGCGCGTCATCCGGGCCTTCGAGATGCTGCGCACGAAGAGCCAGGAGCTCCCGCCCAAGAAGCACGGCAACATCCCGCTCTGAAGGGCCGAGCGGGCCCTGGCGGGGAGAGCCGCCGCAGCGGACATGCGAAGGCCCGGTCTCCCCGAGAGGAGACCGGGCCTCGCCTTCCCTCCCTCGGCGATGGACGGCTACGCCTTGCGGACGTTGGCCGCCTGCAGGCCCTTCGGGCCCTTCACCACGTCGAACTCCACCTTCTGCCCCTCGGACAGGCTGCGGAAGCCATCCATCTGGATGGCCGTGTGGTGGCAGAAGACGTCTTCACCCCCGTTGTCCTGGGTGATGAAGCCGAAGCCCTTCGCATCGTTGAACCACTTCACGGTACCTGTTGCCATTTCGTCGACTTTCCTAGCTGCTCGGGCGCGACATTGCGCCCGATCTCCCCGTGCGCGCGGGTGAGTACCTAGGATCTAATTCAATTTCGCGAGAGATGTCGAGCGCAACAGGTGAACCCAACGTGGAGTCCTCGCGTCGAATACACACCCGGCGAAAGAGCCCCAGCCCGGTCCCTCCTTGGCCCGCGAGGCGCTCGGCGGGGCCAGCCGAACCCCGGGCGGTCCCGAACATCCCGAAGAGTTCTCGGGTGCTCCGCCCCTCCCTCCGTGGGTCAGGGCCTCGGGGTCACCTCGGCCCCGGGCCCCCCTGAGGCGAGGGAAGGCCGGCCGGGCCGGGGCCCTCGTCGAGGAGGGCGGTCGCCCTGGCGAGCACCGCCGGCCCGAGGCCGGGCGGCCCCGTGCGCGCGAGGAAGGGACGTTCGCGCGGCGGGCGCGGGCCGCGGGCCCGCGCCGGGAGGCGGGGCCCCGCGAGGGAGGGCGCCGCGGCCTCTCGCGCT
>DATJVF010000202.1:0-6292 GCA_035501995.1 Anaeromyxobacteraceae bacterium | reverse complement strand
CTCGAGGAAGCCGCCGTCCACCCGCGACAAGTAGGGGATGGCGCCGAGCGGGAAGTACTCCATCGCGAGCCGCCGCCTCGGCAGCGGGGCGAGGAGGGCCTTGAGCGAGGCCTCGAAGGAGGCCGCGGAGGCGTAGCCCTGGCGCCGGCCCGGCACCTCCTTCGGGAAGGAGGCGAGCTCGATGCCGTGGACCACGAGCGAGGGCTCGCCCTGCGCAGGGACGAGGTAGCAGAACCTCCGGGTGAGCAGGCGCCCCTCGAGCCCGAGCGCGGCGACCGCGGTCGGGTTCTGGCCGTGGAAATCGCACAGGAGCCAGCCGTCGAGGTCGAGCTCCTTGAGCGTCTTCTGGAGCAAGGGGAGATCGAGGGCCATGACTTCTTCGCCTCCCTGGCTAAGGACCGGTGAGCCGCGGGATGGGGCGGTTCGGGAACGCGAGGGGACGCGCGTGAGGGCGGCGCTCCTCGCCGGCTGACCCTCCTGCGAGCATGCCGGGCCCATACTTACGCCGAAAGGCGCCGGCGGTTCATGGCGAAGGCGGGGCGCGAGCCCTCGGGCCCCGCCCGGCGGCGGACGAGGGCGGCTTTCACGCCCGCCCCGCCTCCGCTATGAACGGGACCGTGCGAGCGCCGCGCGCCCCCGTGACCGCCCCGCGCCGCCCCATCGCCGGGGCGGGCCCGGGCGCGAAGCTCCCGCGGGCCTTCTACGCGCGCGACGCGCGGACGGTGGCGCGGGCGCTCCTCGGTCAGGTGCTCGTGCACGAGGACCACGGGGTGAGGCGCGCCGTCCGCATCGTCGAGACCGAGGCCTACCTCGGCGAGAAGGACCGGGCCTCGCACGCCCGCTTCGGCCGGACGCCCAGGGCGGCCATCATGTTCGGGCCGGCCGGCTTCTCCTACGTCTACCTGGTCTACGGCCTCGCCCACTGCTTCAACGTGGTCACCGGTCCCGACGGGGAGGCCTCGGCCGTGCTGATACGGGCCGGGGAACCCTTGGAGGGGTGCCTCCACGCCACCAGCGGGCCCGGCAACCTCTGCCGGGCCCTGGGGCTGAGGCGCGAGACCCACAACGGGGAGGACCTCACCGGCGACCGGCTCTTCCTCGCCGAGGGGCCGCCTCGCCGCGAGCGGGTGGTGTCGTCGCCCAGGGTGAACGTCGGCTACGCCGGACCCTGGGCCGGCCGGCTCCTCCGTTACACCCTCCTCGGCAACCCCTTCGTGTCGAGGCCGCGCCCGGCCGTCGGGGTGCGGGGGCGGCGCGCGGAGGGGAGGCCTCGCCGGGGAGGCTCCCGCCCATGATCGAAGGGTTGAGCCACTACGTCCACGGCACCGGGGAGGAGGAGCAGGCGCGCCTCTCCCGCCTGAACGACCTCCTCAACGCCGCCACCCTGCGGGAGCTCGCCCTCCGGGGCGGCGAGCGCATCCTCGACGTCGGGGCCGGGCTCGGCCAGCTCACGAGGGCCATGGGGCGCGCCGCGGGCCCGGGGGCCGTGGTGGTAGCGGTCGAGCGCAGCCCCGAGCAGATCGCGCGGGCCCAAGAGCTCGCCCGGGCGGCGGGCGAGGGACACCTCCTCGAGATGCGGGTGGGCGACGCGCGGCGACTCCCTCTCTCGGAGGCCGAGCGCGGGAGCTTCGACCTCGCGCACGCGCGCTTCCTGCTCGAGCACGTCCCGGATCCCGCGGCGGTGGTGAGGGAGATGGTGCGGGCGGTGAGGCCGGGCGGTCGGGTGGTCCTCGCCGACGACGACCACGCGCTCCTGCGGCTGCATCCGGAGCCGCCCGGCCTGCGCGCGGCGTGGGAAGCCTACTGCCGCTCCTACGACCGGGCCGGCAACGATCCGTACGTGGGGCGGCGCCTGCCCGCCCTGCTCGAGGAGGCGGGGGCGAGCCCGAGGCGGGCCACCCTCGTGCCCTTCGGCGCCTGCGCCGGCGATCCGGACTTCCCGACCTTCGTCGAGAACCTGGCGGTGATCCTCGAGCAGGCGGCGCAGCCCGCGGCGGCGACCGGGCTCGTCCTCGCGAACGAGGTCGAGCGCGCCGCCGCCGAGGTCCGCGCCTTCGCCGGCCGCCCGGGCGCGGTCCTCTGGTACGCCATGCCCCTCGCGGTGGGGGTGAGGCGCTAACCCCCTCCGGCCCCGAGAGGCCCGGCCGAAGTCCCCTCAAAGCGGCGGCGGCGCGAGAGGAAGCGCCACGCCTCCTCGCTCGCCGGGAAACCGCGCGCGGTGCGGGCGACGAAGCGCTCCACGAGGCCCGGCCAGCCGCCGGGCCAACCAGGCCCGCCGCCCTCCTCGCTCTCGAGGCGATTGCTCGCTGCCCTCCCGGCAGCCGGTGAAGCCGCGCACGCGGGGTGCGTGCCGCTCGAGCGGCCGGGCCGACGCCTTAGCCCTCGTTCCGAGCCCACCCCTGGCCGCGCGGGGAGACCACGATGAAGCGCTGGCGGCCCCCACGGCCCTCGGAGGGAGCGCTCTACGAGGCGCGATCTCAGCGGTAACCACCGACTTTAAGGACCGTGCCCTGGGAGCTCGCGACGCGCCACCGCGGCGCGTCACGCCTCGGCGAGGTGTTCCTCGGCTTCCAGGGGAGCGGGTTCTCGGCACCTGTGAACGGCCGAGTGCCAGGGCGTCTCCCGCGATGGAGAAGGAGACCGTGCCGGGAGGGTCGGTACGGTCTCCCCGTCCACCGGTGGCGCGGCTACGCGCCGTGCCACCCCCCGCATCCGGATCCTCGAGCGAGGCCGAGCGATGGCCGCGCCCAGCCCGGCTGGAGAGGAGGCCGGGCCCCTCAGTAACGCAACGGGAGGTGCCGGATCGGCTCGGGGGCGCGGGTCGGTCCCCAAGAGGGGGCCGGGTGCGACCTGCTCGCGCTCGCGGCCTCGCTCGCGGGCCTTCCCCCGCCCGCGGTATCCTGCGACGTGCTCCACCTCGCCGGCCAGGACAGCCGCGCCCTCGCCCGGGCCCTCGGCATCGACCTCGCCGATGCCCGCCGCATCGTGGGAGCGGTGGTGGGTCGTGGCCTTTCCCTGCGCGAAGCGCGCAACGTGCGCCGCGCGGTGCTCGATCGCGCCGCGGAGGCCTGCTCGGCCGAGGGTCTCGAGCGCCTGGCCGTGGCGGACGCTGCGGACGGCTTTCGCAAGTACCTCTTCCGCCTGCGGGACGGAGAGCGGGTGGAGGCGGTGCGCATCCCCCTCTTCGACACCCACTACACCCTGTGCCTCTCCTCCCAGGTGGGCTGTGCGCTCGGGTGCGCCTTCTGCGCCACCGGCCGGCTCGGCCTCACCCGCAACCTCGACTCCTGGGAGATCGTGGCCCAGTACCTGGCGGTTCGCGCGGACAGCGTCCGGCCCATCACCGGCGCCGTCTTCATGGGCCAGGGCGAGCCCTTCCACAACTACGAGGCGGTGCTCAAGGCGGCCTACCTCCTGTGCGACCCGGCCGGCGGCCGCATCGACCAGCGGCGCATCTCCATCTCCACCGCCGGGGTGGTGCCCATGATCCGGCGCTACACCGCCGAGGGGCACAAGTTTCGCCTGTGCGTCTCGCTCAACGCCGCCCGCCCCGAAATGCGGGCGGCCCTGATGCCGCTCGAGCGACGCTACCCGCTCCCGGAACTCCTCGAGGCGGTGCGGGAGCACGCGGCCCGCCGCGGGCGGGTGACCCTCGAGTACGTCATGATGGCGGGGGTGAACTGCGGCGAGGAGGACGCGGCCGCGCTGGGCGAGCTCCTGCACGGCCTCGAGGTGAGGCTCAACCCCATCGACGTGAACGACCCGACCGGCCGCTTCCGGTCCCCGGACCGGGAGGAGTGGACGCGCTTTCGCGACGCCCTGGCCCGCGCGCTGCCGGGTCAGCCCATCGTGCGGCGCTACTCGGGCGGGAAGGAGCGCCACGCCGCCTGCGGGATGCTGGCCGGCGAGGCTTAGAGGGGCTCTGGCCAGGTTTCTCCCCTCCCTCCTTGCCGCCGGCCTGGGGGTCGAAGAGGTCCAGGTTCTCGAGGAGCTCGAGCCGCTCGATCTCGTCGAGGTGCTCGACCAGATCGGGGTCGAGCTCGCTCGGCGGGGCGGTCCCCCCGTCCAGGGCCGAGTCGCCGGTCCCGCCGTCCAGGGGGGCGGCGGCCCGGCCGAGGAGGAGCGCCGAAAGCGCCGCCCACGCGGCGAGGAGGCGTCCAAGGCGAAGGGCGCCGCCGAAGGGGAAGGTCCTCCTCACAGCGGCACCAGATCCACTCCGAGCACCACCTTGGTCACCGCCGGGCCGGCGGGGAAGAAGTCGCCCGGGAAGAGCACGTCGCCCTCGGCGGCCAGGATGAGCCAGCGCAGGGGCGAGTAGGTGAGCTCGAGGTCGACCTCCGGCCCGTAGACCCGACCCCCGAAGGGGCCGAGGCTGGGCGCGAGGAGGTAGGCGCCGCGCGCGTCGACGCCGAAGCTCTGGAAGGGGTCGAAGCTCAAGGTGAGGCCGGGGGCGATGACGCCGCGCCCGTTCACCCCGGGCGCGGTGGCCTGCCGCGCCGCGAAGCTCTCCGAGATGCCGCCGTTGAAGAAGATGTTGGTGTCGGTCACGTAGGGCGACACGCCGAGGAAGCCGCCGTACCTCGCCGCCAGCCCCTGGGCCGCCTTCACCATGGGGGGCTGGTCGCCGGAGAGGAAGAGGAAGAAGCCGCCCACCTCCAGCATCGACGAGAGCGAGCCGCGCAGGCGGAGGTGGGCGAGCTCGCCGAAGAGCGAGTTCACCCGGTAGTGGGTCTGGGTGGCGATGCGCAGCGGGGTGACCTCGCTCATGGTCACGTCGGGGACGGTGAGCTGGCCGAAGGCGAGCGCGGCGGTGTAGTCGAACTTCAGGCCGGCGAAGGAGAGGGCGCCGCTCGACCCGGCCCAGCCGAGGTCGGCGTCGCCGGAGAGGGGCTGGTCGAACTCCAGGACCAGCCGCCGGCTCTCGTCGATGAAGGCGGTGGTGCCCTGGCGCGCGCCGAGGAGCTTCACCACGCTCGGCTCGGCCAGGCTGCTGCGGAACAGCTCGACCACGTTGTCCGAGCGGTCGCGGAAGAAGGCCGCGAAGAAGCCGGCGTGCTCGAAGAGCGCGGGCAGGTAGTTGGCGTGGAAGGAGAAGAGGAGCGATCCCCAGCCGGTCCCGTCGGGTACGTCGCGGGTGGGGTAGAAGACCTCCCCCCCGACGTCCCAGGAAGGGCCGATGGCGCCGAGGTCGAGGCTCGCCTCGACGCCGGTGCCCCAGTCGTCGTAGACGAACCCGTCCGCCACCGTGAAGCGCTTGCGGCCGACCCGGAAGAGCGCGAAGTCGTTGCGCCCGGCGGTGAGGCCCACCCAGGCCTCGCGCACGAAGAGGGTGGCGCTGGCCTCGTCCTCGATGGAGCGGCCGTTGGAGGTCACCTCGGGCTGGGCGAGCTGCTTCTCGTCGACGGGGAAGAGGGTCCTCCGCCCGGCCACCACCGTGTTGCAGCGGCCGCTCCCGGCGACGTCGAGGCCGGAGGTGGAGAGGGAGGAGAAGCAGACCGGGGCCTGGAGCGGGAAGGACTGGGAGCGGACCTCTCCCGTGTCGGCGGTGAAGCCGAAGCGGAAGCGGCCGCGCCGGCCCTCCACCCCCGCCGAGACGAAGGTCGAGAAGTAGGAGTCCTCGCCCTGGGGGCTCAAGTAGGTCGAGGGGTCGAAGGCACGGGTCGCGGGGTCGAAGAGCAGGGTCGGCTGGGGCTGGTTCTGGGCGTCGGTGTAGCGGCCGTGGAGGACGAGGTGGAAGCGCAGGTCGCCCTCGTCCGCGCCGGCGGAGAGGGCGAGGGCCAGCGCGAGCAGGGCCGCCGAGGGCTTCACCGGCCCGCAAGTCTACCTGATGCCGCGGTGCCGTCGTTCCTGGCGCCACTTCTCGCGGGCCAGCTCGCGCTCGGCAGGCGACATGGTGCGCCATGTGCGCAGGTTCTCGAGGTAGCGCTCCCGCTCGCGCGGGGGAGCGTTCAGGATCTCGTTGAAGAAGGCGCGCATCTGGGCCCGCCGCTCCGGCGGCATGTCGCGCCAGCGCGCGAACCGCTCGAGGATCTCCTGCCGGTCGCGCTCGGGCAGGGAGCGGAACATCCGCCAGTTCTCCTCGATGCGCTCCCGTCGCTCGGGGGGGAGCGCGCGCAGCCGCTCGAGCTCCTCGCGCAGGCGGGCCTTCTCGCTCTCCGGCAGCGCCTTCCAGCGCTCGTAGCGCTGGCGCAGCTCCTCGTCGGTGATCGGCAGCGTGCCGACTTCCTTGGAGAGAATGCGGTTGACGAGGATCGTATCCCGGACCCGGGAACGGAGCTGGTCGAGGGTGAGC
>DATJVF010000201.1:0-4888 GCA_035501995.1 Anaeromyxobacteraceae bacterium | reverse complement strand
CTGGCGCGCGCGGCGAGCTCCCGCGCCTCCCCCTCGGCCGCGCGGTCGAGGGCCGGCGAGGGCGACTCGGCGAGCACCGCCCGCTCGCCGCGCCGGAGGGAGGCCTCGCCGATCCCGACGACGCGCACCGCCCCTCCGGCGTCGCGAGCCACCACCACCTCGACGAGGTGGGTCGAGGGGTCCTCCGAGAGCTTCCCGGCGAGGGGCACCCCGACCTCGGCTGCCAGGCGGGCGAGGCCACCCTGGGCGCACAGGGCGCCGAGCGCGCGCGCCGAGGGGCCGATGTGGGCGACGCCGGCCCGAGCACAGGCCTCGGCGAAGGCGGCCCGCTCGGCGAGCGGGGCCGCTCCGAGCCAGGCGCTGTCGGCGCGGGCGGTGACGAGCGCGTCCTCGCGCGAGCGATCGAGCTCCACCGCCTCGTCGGCGTCGCGTACGAAGCGGGTGAGCCGCTCCCGCGGCGCGTGCACCGCGACCGCCACCCCGGCCTGGCCCATGCGCGCGAGCTCGTGGATGGCCCGCAGCACCCGGCGTGCACCCTCGCCGCCGTCCAGCACCGCGACGCGACCTAGCCCGACCGTCTTCATCGCCACTCCTCCCGTACCTGCCGCGCCCGCCGTCGCACCCTTGGGACGCGGGGGGCGCCAGGAAGCGACGGCGACGCCGGCAGGCCGCCTCGCGGCGCGGTCCCCCCCGCCACGCCGCAAAGGCAGACCGGGCGGCGCCGCCTCTCTGAGGCCCTTTCGTCCTTAGAATTGAACTCGCCGACCTTTGTACCACTCTGCCGTCTGCACGGGCCGATGGCCGCGAGCGGACGTCCCCAGCGCGGCGCAATGCGTCAAACGCTGTTGCCCCTCGCAGCGCAATGCGTCAAACCGATCGCCAGCGCGCCCCGTCACCTCGCGATGGGCGACCCCGGTGAGCCTCGCGGCGAGGATCTCGAGCGCCCCGGACGGGTTTCGCGCGCGCCTCAGGGCGGTGCGGGCAGCGAGGCCCCGGTCTCGACCAGGGTCGCGCCGAGCGCGGTGAGCTCTCGCTCGAAGGCGCGCACGAGGTCCCTCGGCTCGGCCATCACCGCGAGGTCGGCGCGCACGCCGACCCGGACCTCGCCGGCGTACGAGAGCAGGCTCACCCCGAGGCCGAGGGTGGCCGGGTGCGGGACCCAGAACATCACGCGCGCGATGCGCTCGCCGGCGAGCGCGAGGTGCACGGCCGGCCCGGGGACGTTCGTCACCACCAGGGAGGCCTTGCGGGCGAAGAAGCGAAAGGTGGCCGGGGCGATGACCGGGAGGGCCCCGATGGCCTCGAGCAGGAGGAAGGCGGCGACGCCGTCCGCGCCGGCCTTGAGCTCCGAGGTGCGGGCGTGGACGACGGCCAGCCTGGCCTCGGGGGAGGCCTCGGCGACCGGCAGCTCCAGGTACACGAGCCCGAAGCGGTTGCCGAGCGCGCCATCGCCAGGGGCGAGGCTCGGGCGCAGGTTCACCGGCACGAGCGCCCTCACCGGCCGCTCGCCCGGCCCGGGGGCGAGCCTCGCGCGCAGGGCGCCCGCCAGCGCGGCGATGAGGAGGTCGTTCACGGTGGCCTTGCGCTCGCGGGCCGCCGCCCGCAGGGCGGGCAGGGCGAACCCTTCCGAGAACGCCACCCGGCGCTTCCCGGAGAGCGGGCGGGAGAGCAGGGTGGGGGGATCGGCGGGGAGCGCCACCATCCGCGCCGCCGCGCCGAGGAGCGCGAAGGTCTCCCTGCCGAGGGCGAGCGCCCGCCTCGGCTGCGCCAGGGCGAGGAGCGAGCGATCGCGGGCGGAGAGCCAGGGCGAGCGCGAGACCGGGAAGGCGTACTTGGCGAGGGCGCCCCCGGGGAGGCCGTCGGCCAGGGAGAGCATGAGGCCCACCAGGGCGAATCCGTCGGCCATGCAGTGGCTGAGCTTCGCGACGAGGGCCCCCGAGCGCGGCCGCTCGACGGCGTAGAGGCGCCAGAGCGGGCGCGCGCCGTCGAGCGGCTCGCTGGCGATCCGCGAGACGAGGTCCTCGAGCGCGGCCGGGCCCTCCTCGGCGAGCCGCACGCTCTCGAGGTGGCGCTCGAGCGAGAAGCCCGGGTCGTCCTCCCAGGTCCCGCCGAGCGCGCCCGGCACCGCGCGCTGGCGGAGGCGGCGATAGGGGCGCAGGCGCTCCGCGAGCGTGCTGAGCAGACGCTCCCGCGGCGGCAGCCGGTCGAGGTCGAGCAGCGCCACCACGTCGGCGGTGTTCTCGGGCCGGTCGAGCCGGAACCAGGCCGAGTCCGCGTTCGACATCCGCTCGCCCATCGGCGGGGATTATCCCTGCTCGGGCGCCTCGGAAGATGGCTCCACCCGGGGCGCGGGCCGCCACGCCCCGTGCGGGACCGCCGCTCGGCCGCTACTCGACCAGGGTGGTGGCGACCGGGGCCGCCTTGCCCGGCGCCCCGCGCACCGCCGGCGGCTCGGGGAGCCGCGGCGTCAGGTCCTCGACGGTGAAGCCGAGCTCGATGCCGCCGCCGCGCTCGAGCCAGGTGTGGTCGCCCGCGAGGACGGCGCGGCCGGTGCGGTAGGCGAGGACGTCGTGGTTGTGCCAGAGGGCGTGGAAGAGCGCATCGACCTTCTCGCCCTCCTGCTGGCAGAGGTTGTCGACGAGCCGCTCGGCCTGCTCGGCCTCGGGCCGGCCGGCGCGGGCGAGGGCGCGGGCCCGCGAGACGCTCGCCGCCATCACGAACAGCTCGTTGGCGATGTCGACCAGCCGGAACAGGAAGGCCTGTCGCCGCTCGGCTCCGGCGCGGAAGACCAGCATGGAGTGGAAGATCTCGCGGGCGAGCTTGCGGGTCCTCCTCTCCAGGTAGCGCAGGTGGCGGGCCAGCCGCCCGAAGGCGCCGTAGCGAGGGGCGAATAGCCCGCGCAGCCACAGTCCCAGGTACCAGACGAGGTAGAAGGCCCCGATGCGGGGCAGGGCGGCGAGCTTCTTTGCGGCGGGCACCTTGGGGTCGATGAGGGCCCCGGCCACCTGCAGGTGCTTGTCGACCGCCTCGCGGGCCATGAAGAGGTGCATGATCTCCGAGGAGCCCTCGAAGATGAGGTTGATGCGGGTGTCGCGCATCCAGCGCTCCACCCCCACCGGCGCCTCGCCGCGCCCCTCGAGGGAGCGGGCGGTCTCGTAGCCCCGCCCGCCGCGGATCTGCATGGTCTCGTCGAGCACCCTCCAGGTGCGCACGGTGTTCCACTCCTTGGCGGCCGCCGCCTCGAGGCGGATGTCGTAGCCCTTCCGGTCGGCCAGGGCGAGCGAGAGGTCGGAGAGGGCCTCCATGGCGAAGACCGAGGAGCTCATCTCGGCGAGCTTGTGAGTGATGGCCTCGTGCTTGCCGATCTCCTGGCCCCACTGGACGCGCGCCTGGGACCACTTGCGGCAGAGCTCGAGCGCCACCTTGGTGCCGCCCACCACCGCGGCCGGGATGGAGAGACGGCCGGTGTTGAGGGTGGTGAGGGCGATCTTGAGCCCGCGCCCCTCCTCGCCGATGAGGTTCTCGCGGGGCACCATCACGTTCCTGAAGGAGAGGGCGGCGTTGGCGAGCGCACGCAGGCCCATGAAGCGGCAGCGGTGCGCCACCTCCACCCCCGGCCAGCCGGCCTCGACCACGAAGGCGCTGATGGCGTCGGTGCGTGGGTTGCGGGCCATGACCACGAAGAGCTCGGCGATGGTGCCGTTCGTGCACCACAGCTTGGAGCCGTTCAGGATGAAGTGCTGCCCGTCCTCGGTCGGCTCGGCGGTGGTGGTGAGCCGGGCGGGGTCGGAGCCGACCACCGTCTCGGTGAGGGCAAAGGCGCTGATGGCGCCCTTCGCCACCCGCGGGAGGTACTTGGCCTTGAGCGCGTCGGAGCCGAAGACCTTGAGCGGCTGCGGGACGCCGATCGACTGGTGGGCGGAGAGGAGCGCGGTCAGGTTGGCGTCGTAGCTCCCGAGGAGCTTCATGACCTGGCCGTACTCGACGTTCGTGAAGCCGAGGCCACCGTACTCGACCGGCACCTTCATCCCAAAGGCGCCGAGCTTCCTCAGGCCCTCGATCATCGCCGGCGGCAGCTCGCCGCGCTCGTCGATCTCGACCGGGTCGACCTCCTTCTTGAGGAAGTCCTCCAGCGCGTCGTAGAAGCGGCGGAACTCCGGCCGCGCCTCGCCCTGGAGCGGGTAGGGATCGATGAGGTCGAGGCGGAGCTTGCCGAGGAACAGCTCGCGCAGGATGCCCGCGCCCTGCCACTCCTTCTCGCGCGAGGACTCCGCCACCTCGCGCGACTTGCGAACCTCCGCGTCCCCCATGTTCTCTTGGGCCATGATGGCGTTCCCGTGTTCGTTGTGGTGCTGCGTTCGCCGCCGCGTGCGCCGCGTCCCGGACCGACCGACTCTGGAATCAATGTCCTCGGCCGCGCCAAAGAGACACGCCCTTGACGGGTTGCGTCATGCGAGGGTCCAGGTCGATGGCCGCGCCATTTGCCGTTGAGGACGTGAAGCTGCGGCGCTATGCCCCGTTCGGTCCTTGCCCCACAGGGCTAGCTTTCGAACAACTCGGGCCACGGACGGGGCTGGCGATCGGCAGGGCGGGGGCGGAGGCTTCCGGATGGCGCAGATCGACGTTTTCACCGACAAGCTCGAGCTCGGCCACCCGGAGCTCGATCGCGAGCACCACCTGCAGGTCGCCCTGGTGAGCGCCCTCGCCGCCGCCATCGAGCGCGGCCAGCCGCGCCTCGCGCGCCGGCTGCTCGACCAGCTGGCCGGTTACGCGGCCGCGCACTTCAAGGGCGAGGAACTCCTCATGGAGGTCTCGCGCTACGAGCAGCTCCCCATCCACCGGCAGGAGCACGAGTCGTTCCTCGCCCACATCGAGGAGGTGCGCTACC
>DATJVF010000200.1:0-4163 GCA_035501995.1 Anaeromyxobacteraceae bacterium | reverse complement strand
TGGTGTCGCCCGAGACGAGGCCGGCGAGGCCCTGGCCGGCGTTCTGGGCGTAGATGCCGTGGCCCGAGCGGGAGAAGTAACCGAGGCCCACCCCGACGCCGAGCGAGCCGAAGCCGGTGAAGAGAGTCTTCGTGAAGTCCGCCCGGAAGACGAGGCCGCGGCCGCCACCGAAGATGGTCTCGTAGGGCTTCTGGGCAAGGCCCTGGTCGATGTTGGGCTGGTAGCCGCCGAGGGAGAGCTCGACGTCGCCGAAGCGCTCGGGCTCCTGCGGTTCGGCCGCGGAGGCGAGGGCGAGCCTCCCGGCGAGGAAGAGCGCGGGGATCACGACCGCCTCCGGCGCAGGCGGAGCGCGACGGGGAGGAGGGCGAGGAGGGCCATGAGGCCCCCCGCGCCCGCCGCGCAGCCGCCCTGCTCCGAGCCGCCGTCGCTCTTGTAGAGGCGCCAGAAGTCATCCACCGGCTCGGGGGTGCCGGTCTCGACGTTGGAGAGCGGGCTCTCGTTGGCGCTCACGGTGAGGGCCGAGACCTGAACGTCGTAGGCGACCCCGTTGGTGAGCCCGGTGATGCGGGCGCTCGTCGCGCTGGCATTCGTCACCGTGAACGAGCTCGGGAGCGGGCTCGTCCCGGAGAGCCCGTAGTAGATCTTCCAGCTGTTCACGGCGCCAGTGCCGCCGTCGACGGTGCCGTTGCCGGCCTGCCAGCTCACGTTCAGGGCCGAGTCGCCCGGGGTGAGCGGGTTCTGCACCGGGGCGGGCGGGGTGGCGAAGTCCAGCGGGACGTTGAGGGTGGCGACCGGCGAGGTGGTGCTGCCGGCCGGGAACATGCACACGTAGAGGTTGGTGGCGGCCGGGTCGCAGTTGGCGATCGAGACGTCGTTCAGCATCGTCTGGATGGGCAGGGTGCCCGAGGTGGGGAAGGAGCCGCTCGCCGATACGCCCGAGGCGAGCTCGGTCACGTGGGCGGTGCTGGTGGTGCTGGCGGGCGGGCAGTCGGCCTGGTCGGAGATCCACAGGTCGTAGGTGGCGGCGCTGGTGGAGCTGATGGTCCAGTTCAGGGTGATGTTGTCCACCACGGTGCCGTTGCACTCCTTGATGCTGATGACCTGGTCCTGGTCGTTCGACTCGACGAAGGAGAGCGACTGGGCGCGCGCGAGGACGGGCGCCGCGACGAGCGCGAGGAGGGCTAGGCGTCTCTTCATGGCCGGCCCCATCCTGCAACGGGAGGGCCATCCCGGCAAGCGCAGGCGGGGCGCATCGAGAGGCCGGGGCGGCCCGGCCTCTCCGAGGCTGCGCACGACTTTTTGGCACCGGCTGGGGTCTCCCGCCGCCGCCGCGCTGCCAAATTGTCAGCCGTCGCGGCCGGCCGAGCGCAGGCGCTCGGCCAGGATCCGCGCCACCCCCACCGCGCCGGTGGCCGCGCCGCGCCGTAGGTTGTCGCCGGCGAGGAAGAGCTCGAGGCCGTTCTCCTGGCTCGGGTCCTCGCGCACCCGCCCGACGAGGACGGCGTCGTCGTTCACGGCCAGCATGGGCATGGGAAAGACGCCCTCGGACGGGGCGTCGACCACCTTCACCCCGGGGGCCCGGGACAGGAGCGCCCGTGCCTCGTCGGCCGAGAACTTGCGCCGGGTGGCGAGGTTCACCGACTGGCAGAGGCCGTAGAAGATCGGGACCCGCACGCTCGAGGCGACGAGGGCCACGGAGGACCCGAGGAGGCGGCGAACCTCGGCCGTGAGGCCCTCCTCCGAGGAGCTCGCCCCCCCGGCCGCGAAGGGGCCGGGGCCCGGCACGAGGTTGAAGGCCAGCCGGTGCGGCAGGGCGGTGGGCGGCCTTGGCTCGTGCAGGGCCAGCATGGCCCGTAGCTCCGCCTCCAGGTCCTCCACCCCCTTCTGCCCCCCGGCCGAGGCCGACTCGAGGGTCACCACCGCGGCGCGCCGCACGCCGGCGGCGCGGTGGAGCGGGGCGAGGGCGAGGGCGAGGAGCGCCGCGCTCGGGCCGGGCAGGGCGTAGAGCCCTCGCCGCGCGGGCGTCCGCAAGGCCTCCGGGGTGAGCTCCGGCAGGACGAGCGGCACCTCGGGGTCGTCCCGGAAGGCGGGGGTGAAGTCGATGAGGGTGCAAGGCCCCCGGGAGGGCCCCCCGGCCAGGCTCCGCGACAGCTCGGCGCTGGTGGCGAGGAAGGCCAGGTCCAGGCCCTCGAGCGCGGGGGCACCGGCCACCCGCACCTTCAGGGGCTCGCCCCGGAACTCGATCTCCTCGCCCTCGCTCCGCGCGCTCGCGTAGAGCCCGGGCGGGGCGAGCTCGAGGTCGCTCTCCTCGAGCGCGGCGAGGAGCGCGCGTCCCACGGCGCCGGTCGCTCCCAGGACGGCCACCGCGAGCGGGCGTTCGCTCATCCCTTGGCCTGGATGTACCCCTCGGCGGTGAGGAACTCGGCGGTGAGGACCGCACCCCCGGCCGCCCCGCGCACGGTGTTGTGCGATAGGGCCACGAAGCGCCAGTCGAAGAGGGCGTCGGGACGCAGCCGTCCCACCGTGACCGCCTGGCCGCGTCCGGCGTCGCGGTCGAGCCGGGTCTGCGGCCGCGACTCGTCCTCGAAGTAGGTGAGGAAGGGGGCGGGCGCGCTCGGGAGATTGAGCTTCTGCGGCGGGCCCTCGAACTCCCGCCAGCGGGCGAGGATCTCCTCCTTGGCGGGCTTCTTCTCGAAGGTGACGAAGACGGCCGCCAGGTGGCCGTCGGAGACCGGCACCCGGATGCACTGCGCGGTGATGACCGGCTCGGCGGCGTTGACGATCCGCCCGTCCTTCACCGTCCCCCAGATCTTGAGAGGCTCGCGCTCGCTCTTCTCCTCCTCGCCCTTGATGAAGGGGATGACGTTGTCGACCATCTCCGGCCAGCTCTCGAAGGTCTTGCCGGCGCCCGAGATGGCCTGGTAGGTGCACACCGCCACCTTCTTCGGGCCGTAGCGCATGAGCGGGTGGAGGACCGGCACGTAGCTCTGCAGGGAGCAGTTGGGCTTCACGGTCACGAAGCCGCGCTTCGTCCCGAGCCGCCGGCGCTGGGCCTCGATCACGGCCGCGTGCTCGGCGTTCAGCTCCGGGATCATCATGGGCACGTCGGGCGTCGCCCGGTGGGCGCTGTTGTTGGAGACCACCGGGGTCTCGGCGCGGGCGTAGGCCTCCTCGAGCTTGGCGGTCTCCTCCTTCGGCATGTCGACCGCACAGAAGACGAAGTCGACCTCCCCGGCCAGGCGGGCCACCTCGGAGGCGTCGGCCACCACCCGTCCGGCCACTGCCTGCGGGACCGGGGACCGCATGGCCCAGCGGCCCTGGACGGCGTCCGCGTAGCGCTTGCCCGCCGACCCCTTGCTGGCGGCGAGGAGGGTGAGCTCGTACCAGGGGTGGTCGACGAGGAGGGAGACGAACCGCTGGCCGACCATGCCGGTGGCCCCGAGCACGCCCACTTTGAGCTTCTTCGACATCGTTCCTCCGGCCCTGCGCCAAATAAGGGTGGCGTGGCCGGAGGATAGCACAGGGCCCTCCCCCGCGCTCGAGCCCTACTCCCCGAGGAGCGCCCGTACCTCGGCCTCGGTGGGCGCGTAGGCGCCGTGGTGCTGGCAGACCACCGCCGCGGTGGCGGCTGCGAAGCGGACGTGGGCCTCCGGGGGGGCCTCGGGCCGAGTGAGCATGCTCGCCACCCAGCCGCCCATGCTGGCGTCGCCGGCCCCCACGGTGTCGGCGACCTTCACCGGGAAGGCGGGCTGCTGGTACTCCTTGCCGGGCGCGAGGAGCCGCATCCCTTGGGCGCCCATGGTGAACAGGATCTGGGCGCGCGGCGCGAGCGCGCGCAGGGCGGCGAGGGCGCCTTCCCGGCTCTCCCTGGGGAAGAGGCCCTGGAGATCCTCGTCGGAGACCTTGATGTAATCGGCGATCTTGCAGAGTCGGGTGAGGGTGGGCAAGAAGCCCTTCTCCATCAGGTTCCGGTAGTTGGGGTCGAAGCAGATGCGCTTGTGGGCGGCGTGGACCTCCTCCGCGGTGGCGAGGAGCCTCGAGGCGTGCGGCTCGCGCACGAGGCTGATGCAGCCGAAGTGGGCGAGGTCGGCCGCCGCGAGCCACCCGCTCGGGAGGGCGGCGAGGTCGAAGTTCAGGTCGGCGCTGTCGTCGCCGACGAAGAA
>DATJVF010000199.1:0-2417 GCA_035501995.1 Anaeromyxobacteraceae bacterium | reverse complement strand
CGGATCCGGGTGCTCCGCGATCCGGCCGGCGTCGCCTTGGACGGGCTCGGGCTCTCTCCCGCTGCCCATCTCGTCGCCGCCCAGTTCGACGGCACACACACCGTGGCGGAGCTCTTGGCCCAGGTCCGCGCCTGGGGGGTCCCCCTCGCCGCCTCGGAGCTCTCGGCCCTGGTCGAGGCGCTCGAGGAGGCTGGCTTTCTCGAAGGGCCCGCCCGCGAGGCCCGGCGCCGGGGGGCGCTACAGAGGTTCCGTGCTCAGCGCGCTCGTCCCCCCGCCTGCGCGGGCACCGTCTACCCGGCTGAACCCGCCGAGCTGCGGACGGCGCTGGACGCCTGGCTCCGCCCTCCCCGCGGCCCGTCCCCGGCGCTCGGGAAGGTCAGGCTCATCATCGCTCCGCACATCGACTACGCCCGGGGCGCGGCCGGCTACGCCCACGCCTACCGCGCGCTCGCCGCTGCCGAGGCGGAGCTCTTCGTGGTGTTTGGGACGGCTCACGCCAGCCCCCCCCACCTCTTCACCCTGACTCGCCTCGACCAGGAGACACCGCTCGGGCTCGTCCCCACCGATCTAAGGGTGGTCGAGGCGCTGGCCTCGGAGCTGGGGGAGGAGGAGCTCTTCGGGGACGAGCTGGCCCACCGCGACGAGCATTCGATCGAGCTGCAGCTCGTCCTCCTCGCGCACCTCGTGCCGCGCCCCTTCACGGTCCTGCCGGTCCTCTGCTCGAGCATCTCCCACCTGCGCGACCCGGAGGCGGCGACGGTGCGCTTCCACTCCGCCCTGAAGCGGGCCGTCCGGGGCCGGCGCGTGTGCTGGCTCGCCGGTGCCGACCTGGCCCACGTGGGTCCCTCCTACGGAGACTCCCGGCCGCCCTCGGCCCCGGAACTCGCTCTCCTCGCCGCCGCCGACCGGCGCACCTTGGAGCGCGTGGTCGCCGGGGACGCGGCCGGCTTCCATCGGGAGGCGGTCCAGGACGACGAGCGGCGAAGGCTCTGCGGCGTGGCGCCGATCCACGCCGCCCTGTGCGCCAGTGGTCTGCCCGCGCGGCTCCTTCACTACGAGCAGTGGACGGATGGTACCGACTCGGTCTCGTTCGTGGCTGCGGCGGGGTAGCTCTCCCATCAGAACGCCTTGCGCCGGCCGAACCTCACCCTGAAGCGAAAAGCCCAGAACGGCTCGTCCCCCCGGATCTCGGTCCGGCAGATCTCGAGCGGCTCTCGAAGCGGCAGAGGGTTGACCCGGTTTCCGATCCGGAAGGCGGCGCGCACGCCGGCCCGGCGGACCGCGGCGAGGAACGCGACGCGCCGGGCGGGGTCCTTGCGCGGATAGGCGCCGAAGGGATAGGCCAGCGCCGGGAGAAAGGGTACGCCCGCTCCGCCCAGCCAGTGGGCGGCGCGGCGGAGCTCGGCCTCGACCTCGGCCGGCGACAGCGCGCTCAAATCGCGGTGCTCGTGGCCGTGCAGGCCGATCTCGAGCGTCGCAGCGACCGTCCGCAGACCGGTCCCGTCGAGGTACAGCGCCCGCCCTCCCCCCTTCTCCCGGTCCGCGCCTGCGAAGCCCGGAATGGCGAAGAGCGCACCGCGCACCCCGAGCTCGAGGAGCAGCGGGTGGAGCACGTCCAGGGCGTCGGCCGTCCCGTCGTCGAACGTGAGGAGCACGGCGCGGTCGGGCAACGAGGGGCCGCGGTCGACCGAGTCGAGCACCTGCCCGAGCGAGACGAGGGCGTACCCGCTCCCCTTGAGCCAGGCGATCTGGCGCCGCAGCGCATCCACCGGGATCGCGTACCGCAGGCCCTTTTCGCGTGTGACCCGGTGGTACATGAGCACCCGCAGGGCGCGGCGCGGAAGCGGGGTGAAGACGGAAAGCTCCAAATGGAGGAGCGCGAGGAGGGCCGCGGCGGCGAGGGCGAACCAGATCACGCGACCCACCCATCCGCGGGCCAGGGGACCCTGCCCCGGACTTTCGAGCGGGGCGCGATCTCGATCGGGGCCGCGCCGCGGGCCTTCCCGTCCGCAGGGACCGGTCCGACGAAGGTTGGGGCTTCGAGCGGCCCTATCGGGAGCGCTCGTAGCTCCCCGCCGCGGGGCGGCGATCGATGGTGTCCTCGCGCGGCGTGCAGTCCGCGGAGGAGCTCCGCCGGCCCCGTCAAGGCGAAACCTGCCGGGACCTTGTGACGCCTGCCGCCTCCAGCTCCTGTGCCTTCAGATGTTTCATGGTCGCCCCTACGGCGTTCATGAACGACCAGGCGAGGCCCGGCATCCCGTTCCGAAAATTCTGCTGCACGAGGTAGTGCCTGAGGAACTGGACCGGGGGGGTGAAGACCAGAGCCAGGCCGCCCCGCCGCTTCCCTCGCCGCACCAGGTCCAAGGCTCCGAGGGTCGAGTAGGCGTCCATCTTGGCGACGCTGTCGGCGAGGTCGC
>DATJVF010000198.1:0-11998 GCA_035501995.1 Anaeromyxobacteraceae bacterium | reverse complement strand
GGCGCCCGGCCCTGCGCCCGGCCCGCCCGCGAGGCGTCCGCTCCGGCCAGAACCTCTTGCCCTTGCGCCGGGTTAGTTCCTGCCCCGGCCGCCCGATGAACCGCCCGCCACCTGCCCGGGAGGGGAGGGAGCCTGCGCGGTGTCCTCGGGTTCGCTCCCCCTCGCCACCTCGATGTCCCCGAGCGGCAGGCCCTCGAGCTGGGGCCTCACCGCGGCCGGATCGCAGACCATCACCGTGGTGAGCGCGTCCGGGTCGAGGTACGCCTTCGCCACCCGCTCTACGTCCTCGGCGCTCACCCTCGCCACCTCGGCGGCGTACTCGTCCCAGTAGCCGTCGGGGAGGCCGTAGACCACCTCCTCGCCGAGCTTGCCGGCGATGCCGAGGGTGGTGGCGAACTCGGCCGGCAGGGAGAGCAGCAGGGCGTGCCGCGCCACGGTGAGTTCCTCCTCGGGGACCTTCTCTCGGCGCAGGAGGGCGATCTGCTCGAGGAGCGCCCGGGTGGCGGCGCCGGCGACCTCGGTCCGGACGCTCCCCACGATGAGGCTCGTCCCCCCGAGCCTTCGCGCCTCGGCGCGGGCGTAGATGCCGTAGGTGTACCCCTGCTTCTCGCGGAGCTCACGGAAGAGCCGCGAGGCGCTGCCGCCGCCCAGGATCTGCAGGGCGACCTCGCCCGGCACGAAGTCCTTGGAGGACCGGGCGAAGCCGGGCATGCCCATGAGGACAAAGGCCTGCGGCGCCGGACCCGACTTGGGGATGAGGAGCGCCCGCTGGCCCGGCGCCCTCTTCTCCACCGCGGCCGGCGTGGGCGGCACCGCCCCCGTCCACCCGGCGAGCGCCTTTTCGAGCTTGGCGAGCAGAGCCTCGAAGGAGACGTCCCCCACCACCACGAGCTCGCTCCCCCTGGGCCTCCAGCGCAGGGCGTGGAAGCGCACCAGGTCCTCCCGGCGCAACGCGCGCAGCGAGGCGCCGGTGCCCATCGGCCAGTGGCCGTAGGGGTGGTCGCCCCAGTAGAGCTTCTGGAAGGCCTTGGCCGCCACCACCCCCGGCTGGTCGCGCTGCTCGAGGAGCGTCACGAGCCGCTGGTCCTGCACCCGGGCGAAGTCGCCCGGCGGGAAGCTCGGCTCGACGAGCACGTCCGCGAAGAGGGCCAAGAGCTCGTCGAGGTGCGCCGAGAGCACCGAGCCGGACAGGGAGGCCGAGTCGAAGCCGGCCCCGGCCTGAAGGGTCGCCCCGATGGCGCCGAGGTCGTCGGAGATCTGGATGGCGCTGCGCCGCGCGGTGCCCTCGGTCATCATGGCGGCGGTGAGGCTCGCGAGGCCCGGCGCCTCGGCGGGATCGTGGATCGCGCCGGCGTCCACCACCAGGTAGAGCGAGAGGATGGGAAGCTTGTGGACCTCGACGAGCCTCACCTTGAGCCCGTTCGAGAGCGCGAAGTGGCGCTGCTGCGGGAGGCGCAAGGCCGGGGCGCTCGTCGGCAGGGGCACCCGGGAGCGGTCGCCGGGCGGGACGGTGAGGGCGATGACCGGGGCCGGGGTGGCCGGGCCCGAGGAGGCGGGCCCCCTTCCCACCCCGGCGCAGGCGGCGAGGGCGAGGAGGAGGAAGGGGAGCGCACCCTCGCGGCGGCGGCGGGCGGCCGGGCGGACGGTGGCGCTCATGGCCGCCCTCCCGCCCCGCCGGCGGACTCGCCCTCGCTGAACTCGCGGGCCGGCGCGGCCGGCTTCGACTTGGGCACGACGGAGAGGACCACCCGGCCGCCTGGCTTCAGGTACGCGGCCGCCGCGGCGCGCACGTCCTCGGGCCCGAGCGCGCGGTAGCGGCCGAGGTCGCGGCCGAAGTAGCCCGGGTCGCCGGTCTCGAAGTAGTAGTGGTTCAGGGTGGCGGCCCGGCCGCCGAAGCCGCCGACCGGCTCGAGGCCGAAGATGGCCGCCGCCTCCGCCTTGGTCACGGCCCGCTCGAGCTCGGCGGGGCTCGGCGGCTCGCGGACGAGCCGGGCGATCTCCTCGTCGATCTCGGCGAGCAGGCGCTCGAGGCCCTGGTCGGGCTTGGGGGTGGCCGTGATGACGAACATGCTGGCGAGCCTCTGCGAGGACTGGTTGGCGTAGACGCTCTGCGCTACCCGTTCCCGCATCACCAGCCGCTCCACCAGCCGCGCGCTCTTGCCGTCGGCCAGGATGGACGCCACGAGGTCGAGGGCGGCGTCCCCCGGCGCGTACTCCTTGGGCGTCGGCCAGGCGAGGTAGAGCCTCGGCAGCTCCACCGCGTCCTCGAGGGTGACCCGCTTCTCGCCCTCGAGCGGGGCCGGCTTGGGGTCGGCGTGGCGGGGGCGGGCCACCCCGCCCCCGGCGGGCGAGGAAGGGATCCCCCCGAACCACTTCTCGACGAGGAGGCGGGCCTGCCTGGGATCGAAGTCGCCCGCGATGGCCAGCGAGGCGTTGTTGGGCCCGTACCAGCGCCGGAAGAACTCCCGCACCTCGTCGAGGGTGGCGGCCCGGACGTCCTCGGCGGCCCCGATGGCGAGCCAGTGGTAAGGGAACTCGGGATCCCAGAGCCGGTCGACCAGGGTGAGGTAGGCCTCGCCGTACGGCTGCATCTCGTAGGACTGGCGCCGCTCGTTCAGCACCACCTCGCGCTGGTTGTCGAGCTTGGCCTCGTCGAGGGTGGGGAGGAGGAAGCCCATGCGGTCCGACTCGATGAACAGCGCGAGCTCGAGGGCGGTCGAGGGCACCTGCTCCCAGTAGACGGTCTGGTCCTCGGAGGTCGCGCCGTTGGAGGTCCCGCCCACGTCCTCGAGGAGGCGGTCGGCCTCGCCCTTGGCGAGGTGCAGGGAGCCCTCGAACATGAGGTGCTCGAAGAGGTGGGCGAAGCCGGTGCGGCCGGGCTTCTCGTCCTTGGAGCCGACGTCGTAGTGCACCTCCACCCCCACGATGGGAGCGGTGTGGTCCTCGGAGAGGATCACGTTCAGCCCGTTCGGCAGCCGGAAGGATTCGTAGGGGATGGAGGGGAGCGGCGTCGGCCCGGCCGGTGCGGCCAGGGCGAGGGCGAGGGCGAGGGCCAGGTTGGGCATACCGCGCCTTATAGAGGAGCCTCGGGCCGCCGTCGACGGGTCGGCGGGCGAGCGAGGGCGGGAGCAGGCGGGCGTTCGCCCGCGGTGGGTCAGCTCGGCTCGAGCCGCATGCCCTTGGGGATCACCACGATGCCGCTCTCGGTGACGTGGAAGCGCTTCCGGTCCTCGGCGAGGTCGAAGCCGACCGAGGTCCCGGCCGGGATGTCGACGTGCTTGTCGATGATGGCGCGGCGTATCCGGCAATGGCGCCCGATGTTGACGTTCTCGAAGAGGATGGAGTGCTCCACGCGCGCGTAGCTGTTCACCCGCACCTTGGGGGACAGGATCGAGTGCTCGACCTGGCCCCCGGAGATGATGCAGCCCTCGGAGACGAGCGAGTCGGTGGCCCGGCCGAGGCGCCCCTCGCGCTCGTTGGCGAAGACGAACTTGGCCGGGGCGTAGTTGTACTGCAGGGTGAAGATGGGCCAGGCCTCGTTGTAGAGCGAGAAGACCGGGTCGACGTCGACGAGGTCCATGCTGGCCTGGTAGTAGGCATCGAGGCTACCCACGTCGCGCCAGTAGCCGCGCTCCCGCTCGGTCTGGCCGGGCACCCTGTTCTTCGCGAAGTCGTAGACGAAGACCCGCCGGCGCTTGTACATGCTCGCCACGATGGACTTGCCGAAGTCGTGGGCGCTGCTGGGGTCGCCGGCGTCGCGCACGATCTCCTGCACCAGCACGTCGGTGGTGAACAGGTAGTTGCCCATCGAGGCCAGGCACTTCGACGGATCGCCCGGCATGGTCTTGACGTCGCTCTTGGGCTTCTCGACGAAGCCCACCATGCGGCCCTCGCCGTCGACCTCGATGACCCCGAACTCGCTGGCCTGGTCGACCGGGATGGGGATGGCGGCCACCGTCAGATCGGCCTTCTTCTCGAGGTGAAAATCGAACATCTGCCGCACGTCCATGCGGTAGATGTGATCGGCCCCGAAGACGTAGGTGTACTCAGGCTCCTCGTCGGTGATGATGTTGAGGTTCTGGTAGATGGCGTCCGCCGAGCCCTCGAACCACTTCGGCCCCACCCGCATCTGCGCCGGCACGATCTCCACGTACTGGTTCAGCAGGGCGGTGAGGCGCCAGCCGCGCTGGACGTGGGTGTTGAGCGACTCGGACTTGTACTGGACCAGCACCTTCATCCGCAGGAGGCCGGAGTTGGCGAAGTTGGAGAGGACGAAGTCGATGATGCGGTAGCGCCCGGCGAAGGGGACCGCCGGCTTGGCGCGCTCGCGGGTGAGCGGATCGAGCCGCCGACCTTCACCACCGGCGAGGATCATGGCCAGCGCTTTCGCCATGCGTGACGGCCCCCGTGGATCGCGATGCTAAGCTCCCTCCAGGGCCGCGGCAAGGAGCAGGAGGCCGCTGCCGGAGGTCCTCGCTCGGCGGGCGCTCAGTCGCCAGGGGACGGCGCCGCGCGCCCTTCGAGGCCGCTGCGGCTCTTAGCCGCAGCCCTGGAGGCCCTCGCCTCGGCCCGGGCGAGCGACCTCCCCACGGACCCATCCGGGGACCGGCGCGACCTCCGCCGCCCTCACGAGCGCCGCTCGCGCCCCGGGCGGCCGGGCGCGGCCCTGGCCCGGGCGGGCGGGCGGAGCGCGGGGGCGTGGCCCGCCTCGTGGGCGAGCAGCCAGCGCTTCACCTCGAGTCCGCCCGAGTAGCCGCCCAGGCCCAGCGCCGCCACCACCCGGTGGCAGGGGACGAGGATGGGCACCGGGTTCCGGCCGTTGGCGGACCCCACCGCCCGCGCCGCCCGCGGGGCGCCGAGGGCGGCGGCGAGTTCACCGTAGGTTCGCGTCTCACCCCACGGGATCTCGAGGAGGGCCGACCAGACCCGGCGATCGAAGGCGCTGCCCCTGAGGTCCAGGGTGGGCAGGGCGGGGGGCCGCCCCTGGAAGTAGTCGCGGAGGGCCCCCAGGGCCTCGTCGAGGTGGCGCTTCTGCTCGGCGCTGAGCGGCGGGCGCGCCCTCGAGGTGGCCCTGGCCGCCACGCCGCCCGGCCGGAGCACCACCCCGCACACCCCCCGATCGGTGACCTCCACGGTGACGGGGCCGAGCGGGGAACGGTAGCTCGCCCGGGCCGTCACGTGCCGGCCTCGCGCGCCTCGCCCTCGACCGCCCGCGGCCCGCCGGCCAGCCTGGCCAGCGTCTCGGCGATCTCGGCGTTCACCTGCCGCAGGAGGTCGGCCTTCTCCCGGAAGGGCAAGAAGGCGCTCTTGAACCCCTGCACCACCAGGGTCACGAGGTCCTCGAGCGTGAAGCCCATCTGGCGGTGGGCGATGAGGAGCTCCTTCGTGACGGTGGTGTCGGTGATGAGGCGGTTGTCGGTGTTGACGGTCACCCGCAGGCCAAAGTCGAAGTAGAACTTGAGCGGGTGGCTGCGCATGTCGGCCACCGAGCCGGTCTGGACGTTGGAGGAGGGACACATCTCGAGCGGGATGCGGTGGTCGTTCACGTAGTTGAGCAGGTCGCCGTTCTCGCGCAGCCGCACCCCGTGCCCGATGCGGTGGGCGCCGCAGTAGTGCACCGCCTGGGCGATCGACTCCGGCCCGTAGGCCTCGCCGGCGTGGATGGTGACGTTGACGTTGTTCTTGAGGATGAGCTGGAAGGCCGCCTGGTGGTCCTTCGACGGGTAACCCTCCTCGGCGCCCGCCAGGTCGTAGCCCACCACCCCGCGGTTCTTGTAGGCCACCGCCAGCTCGGCCAGGCGCAAGGAGGTGACCGGATCGATGTTGCGGATGCCGCAGATGATGACGCGCGATTTCACCCCCACCTCGCGCTTCGCCGCCCGCAGCCCTTCCAGCACCGCGTCGACGATGGTGGTGGGCTTGAGCCCGCGCCGGGTGTGGAGCACCGGCGCGTAGCGCACCTCGAAGTAGCGCACGTTCTCCCGCGCGCAGTCGATGGCGAGCTCGTAGGCGGCCCGGTAGAGGGCCTCCTCGGTCTGCATCACCGCCAGCGTGATGTCGAAGGCGGTGAGGTACTCCTCCAGGTTCTGGCAGGTCTGTCCCTGGTGCAGCGCCCGCGCGAGCCCCTCGGGGGTGTCGGCCGGCAGGCGCACCCGCTGGCGCTCGGCGAGCTCGAGCACGGTGGTGAGGCGCAGGGAGCCGTCGAGGTGGCAGTGCAGGTCGGTCTTGGGCAGCGCCCGGACGAGCTCCTCGCTCACCGGGGGGAGCGGTCCTTCGGGGATGGGCTTCAGCGAGACGGGTTGTGGCACGAGCTAATCATAGGCGCGGAGCGGCCGGAGGCATAAGATCATGTCCGGGCGAGGGCCCGAGCGAGGCCTTAGCCCTTCGGGGCCCTCGCATGCTGAGACACCTCGGCGCGTTCCTGGTGCGGCTCGCCGTCTCGGCGGTGGTCCTCATGCTGTCGGTCGCCTGGGTGGAGCGCGGGAACCCCTCGAACACCCTCGGACGCGCGGTGCTGGTGTCGCTCCTCCTCGCCTTCCTCTCCTACGTCACCCTGGCCCGTTTCCTGTGGTTCCTGCTCGTCCCCTGGCTCCTCTACGCCTGCGTCTGGCTCGCCACCATCATGGGCGCCTACGGCCTCTCCTTCCCGTCGGCGCTCCTGCTGGCGATCGCCCTCACCTTCCTGAACTTCCTCGTCTCGCTCCTGTTCGGCCTGAAGGGCCTGTAGGTCGAGGCGCGCGCGAGCTCGCATCCACCCGCCGGGCCGCCTTCTACCCTGGGCGTCCCTCGAGGGCGGCCCCGGCCCCACCCTCCACCGGGCGCTCCTCCGCCTCTCCTAGAGGAGCGACCAGAGGAGGGCGAGCTCCGGCATCGCACGCGCCTCGACGAGAAAAGGGTCGAGGGCGCCCCCTGCCCGTTCCGGAGGGTGGTGGAACGCCGGCTCCACCTCCGGGCGCTCTCCCGAGCCGAGCCCGTCGCCCCTCGCGAGGAGCACCGCCGAGGGCGGGAGGCGCTCCTCCACCGGCGGGGCGGTACGGCGCCGCCCCGATCGCCTGAGATCGGGCAGGTCCTTCCAGGTGAGGATCCGCACGGCGCTAGTGCCCCACCACGATGTCGGCTTCGGCGGCCGGGCGCTCGGCGAAGGTCTGTCCCGCCCGGGTGAAGTCCGAGTCGCTGCCCTGGACGCGCCGGCCGACCATGAGCAGGACGGCCGCTGTGGCGACCGCGATCGCGGCCGTGAGCGCCACCCGCCGCAGCCATCCCATCTGGGGTTGCTCCTCGAACGTCGCCAGGTGGTCTCTCGAGATATGCATGACGTGTGTCCCCGCCTGGACCGCACGGAAAGTGCGGCGCTTGGTAGGGGGACGCAGGCGAGGGCGGGACGTGACCTCGGTGAGCCCCGAAAGGGCGGATCCATGGCCAAACTACCGCCGATTCAGGGTATTCTGGCGCTCAGTCGACGAGGCCCTCGTCCCGGGCCGCCTTGAAGAGCTTGTCCTTCAGGCGCTCGAACCGCTTGCGCAAGGCCTGCTCGTCGATGGGCTGGCCGCCCTCCTCGGAGAGGATCTCCGCCACCTCGCGCCAGGAAAGCTTCCGGTCGAGCCGCAGGGTGAGCAGGGTCTGCTCCTCCGGCTCGAGCTTCGCCCGCAGGCGCTCGAGCGCGGTCGACTGGCGCTCGAGCTCCACGGCGGTGCTGGCGAAGATGCGGCCCGCCACCCGCGAGGCCATGGTGGTCTCGAAGCGGTCGCGGCGGCGCCGGTAGGGGTCGCGCTTCTGCGAGAGCACGGTGCGCCAGGCCACCCGGTAGCACCACACCCGCAGTGACGCCTCCCCCCTGAAGCCGGGGAGCCCTCGCCAGACCGCCTCGGCGAAGAGGGAGAAGGCGTCGTTGGCGTCGCCCTCGTCGCGCAAGACCGCCCGCAGATAGCCGAGGATCTCCGAGCCGAGGGCCTCGATGACGGCCGTCGCGGCCTGGTCATCCTGGTGCTCTCGCCTGAGCTCCGCCACCCGCTCCTCGAGGGACATATGCGAGAGTCTACGCTCGAGCCGAGGGGTCGTGAAAGCCCGGGCCCTCTAGGCCCGGCGCAGGTAGCGGGCGATGATCCGCTTCTCGCCCCGCTCGTAGAACGCCACCCTCACCTTGGCGTCGGGCCCCGAGCCCTCGCAGGCGCGCACCACCCCCTCGCCGAGTGAGGCGTGCACCACCCGATCGCCGGGGGCGAGGCCCGGCCCGGCGGCCTCCTCGTCGTACTCCACGGTGAGCTCTCCCGGGGCGCTCCTCACCCTCTCTGGCGGGGGGCTCGCCCGCTCCCCCTCCCAGCCGTCCGCCTCGTCGAGCTCGATGAGCGGCTCGCCCTCCAGGGCCCCGGGGTGGCGCCTCACGCGGGGAGGAGCCGGCGTGCGGGGGTCTCCGCTCCTCGCGAGCCCGAACAGCTCGGGCGGCAGGTCGGCGAGGAAGCGCGAAGGCTGCTGCTGGCGGAAGCCCGCGCCGCCCTCGCCGTAGGTCATGCGCCTCCTCGCCAGGGAGAGGATGAGGGTGCGCCTCGCCCGGGTCATGCCCACGTAACAGAGGCGGCGCTCCTCGTCGAGGTCGGCCCTCGCCTCCTCCGCCTCCGGGCGCCTCCACGGTCGGGTGTAGGGCAGGACGCCCTCCTCGAGGCCGGCCATGATCACCACCTCGAACTCGAGCCCCTTGGCGGCGTGGAGCGTCATCAGCGCCACGCGCCCCTCGGGGGTGGGGGCGTCGGCCTCGCCGAGCAGCGCGATCCGTTCGAGGAAGCGGGCGAGCGGTGGGGTCTCCGGCTCGTCGGGGTCGGCAGGCCTCTTGGCGGTCGCCTCGGCCTCGTCGAACTCGCGGGCCGCCGCGAGGAGCTCGAGCAGGTTCTCGGCCCGCTCCACCGACTCGTCGGTGCCCTCCAGCCGGAGCCTCTCGATCATGGCGCTCTTCTCGAGCACCTCCTGCACCGCCACCCCCGCCTCGAGCTCCCCCACGCGGGCGTTCAGGTCCTTCACGAGGTCGCGGAAGGAGGCGAGCGCGTGGCGTGCCTTCCCCGGGAGGTCGGGCACGAGGTCCACCTCGCGCAGGGCGTCGAAGAGCGCCAGCCCGCGCTCCTCGGCGAAGGCGGAGAGCCGCTCGAGCGACTTCTCGCCCACCCCGCGGGCGGGTCGGTTCACCACCCGCAAGAGGTCGAGGTCGGAGCGGGGGGAGAGGGCAAGGCGCAGGTAGGCGGCGGCGTCCTTCACCTCGGCGCGCTCGTAGAAGCTCGTGCCGCGGACGATGACGTACGGGATGCGGCGCGCGCGCAGCGCGGCCTCGAGGGCCCGGGACTGGGCGTTGGTGCGGTAGAGGACCGCGATGCCCTCGAAGGGCGTCCCCTCGGCGTGGCCCCTCTCGGCCGCGCGGGCGATCCGCTCTCCCTCCTCGTGCTCGTCCTGGGCCACCAGGAGCTCGAGCGGAGCGCCGCCCTCCCTGGCCGTCCACAGCCGCTTGTCGCGCCGGCGGTGGGCCCGCGCGATGACGGCGTGGGCGGCCTCCAGGATGGGCCTCGTGGAGCGGTAGTTCTGCTCGAGCTTCACCACCCGCGCGCCCGGGTAGTCGCGGTCGAACTCGAGAATGTGGGTCACGTCGGCGCCGCGCCAGCGGTAGATGGCCTGGTCGTCGTCGCCCACCACGCAGACGTTCCGCGCCTTCCCGCACAGGAGCCGCACCAGGCGGTCCTGGGCCGGGTTCGTGTCCTGGAACTCGTCCACCAGGATGTGGCGGAAGCGGCTCGACCAGCGCTCCTGCACCGCCGGGTCCTCCTCGAGCAGCCTGACCGGCCGCAGGATGAGGTCGCCGAAGTCGGTGGCGCCGGCCCGCTCGAGGGCCTTCTCGTAGCGGGCGTAGACCGAGCGGGCCGCCTCGCCCTCCACGTCGAGCTCGCCCACCCGCGCCTCGTCCGGGCGCAGGGCAAGGTTCTTCCAGCGGTCGATGCGGCCGAGCGCCTCGCGGGCGGTGATGGGCTCGCCCTCGGCGAGGCCCATCTCGCTCATGATCCCCTTCGCGAGCCGCAGGGCGTCCTCGGTGTCGTAGATGGGGAAGGAGGGGGGGAGACCGGCCTTGGCCTCGCGCCGGAGGAAGCGCGCCCCGAAGGCGTGGAAGGTGTAGACCCACAGCCCCTCGGCCGAGGGTCCGAGCAGGGTGACGAGCCGCTCCCGCATCTCCTGCGCCGCCTTGTTGGTGAAGGTGACGCACAGGATCTGCCAGGGCATGACCCCGAGGTCGCGGACGAGGTGGGCCACCCGGTGCACGATGACCCTCGTCTTGCCCGAGCCGGCCCCGGCGAGGACGAGGAGCGGACCGTCGCCGTGCAGGACCGCCTCCCGCTGCGCTTCGTTCAGGCTGTCGAGGACCGAATCGGGCACCGCGGCTCGATACCATATCCGGCCGCGGCCCGGGCCGCCTTGGGCGCCTTGCCGCCCGGGACCTACCCGGCGAGGCTCCCCGCCTCTCGAAACGAGGTGGAGGCGCGCCGGCCGAAGACGCGCCATACTGCCCTTCGGCCGAGGGGCCGACGCCTCAAGGGCGCCCGCCCCGGCCCATCGACCGCACGGTTCGAGGAGAGCTCGTGGCGCCGTCCGTCCGCATCGTCGCACTGGGGGGCCTGGGCGAGATCGGGATGAACTGCCTCTGCCTCGAGGCCGACGGGCGGATGGCGGTGGTCGACTGCGGGGTCATGTTCCCGAACGAGTCCGTCGGGGTGGACGTGATCCTCCCCGACACGAGCTACCTCGTCGAGCACAAGGAGCAGGTGGGCGCGATCTACGTGACCCACGGCCACGAGGATCACATCGGCGCCCTCCCGCACCTCCTGAGGCGCCTGCCGGTGCCGGTCTACCTGCCGCGCTTCGCGCGCGCGCTCCTCGAGCCGCGGCTGCGCGAGGCCGGGGTGGCGGCCGACCTGCGCACGGCGGCCCCGGGCGAGGTCCACCGCGCCGGCGAGGCCTCGCCCATCTCGGCCGAGTTCATCGCGGTGACCCACTCCATCCCCGACGCCTGCGGGCTCGCCCTGCGAACCCCGCAGGGGGTGCTCCTGCACAGCGGGGACTTCAAGATCGACGCCGCCCCGGTGGGCGGGTGGGGCATGGACCTCGGGCGCATCGAGGCGCTCGGGCGGGAAGGGGTGCGGCTCCTCCTCTCCGACTCCACCAACGCCGAGCGCCCCGGCACCTCGCTCTCGGAGTCGGCGGTGGGCGCGGAGCTCGAGCGGGCCTTCGAGCGCGCCCGCGGGCGCATCTTCGTGGCCTGCTTCGCCTCCAACGTACACCGCCTCCAGCAGGTGGCGCGCGCGGCGCGCGCGCTCGGGCGGCGGCTCGCGCTGCTCGGCCGCTCGATGGAGACGGTGGTCCACCTCGCCCTCGAGCTCGGCTACCTCGAGCTCGCCCCCTGGCAGCTGTGCTCAGCCGAGGAGGCGCGCGACCTCCCCCCGCGCGAGCTGTGCGTGCTCACCACCGGTACGCAGGGGGAGCCGCGCAGCGCGCTCGCCCGGCTGGCGAGGGGGGAGCACCCGGACCTGGAGGTCGAGCCGGGCGACCTGGTGGTGCTCTCCTCCCGCTTCATCCCCGGCAACGAGGTCGCCATCGGCCAGGTGGTGAACGAGCTCACCCGGCGGGGAGCCGAGGTGTCCTACGAGGACCTGCGACCGCTGCACGTCTCGGGTCACGCCCAGGAGGCGGAGCAGCGCCGCCTCATCGCGCTCGCGCGGCCGGCCCTCTTCGTGCCCATCCACGGCGAGTACCGCCACCTCGCCCGACACGCCGCCCATGCCGAGAAGGAGGCGGTGCCGCAGCGCCAGCTGCTCGTGGACGGCGAGGTGCTCGAGCTCACCGACGGGGCGGCCCGGGTGCTCGCCGAGCACGTGACGGTGGGCCGCCTCTACGCCGAGCGCGACGCCGCCGCGGGCGATATCGGTGAGCTGGTGGTACGGGACCGGCGGCTCCTCGCCGAGGCGGGCCTGTG
>DATJVF010000197.1:0-2184 GCA_035501995.1 Anaeromyxobacteraceae bacterium | reverse complement strand
CATTTCGGCGACCCCACCAGCGCCGGGCGGGTCATGCCCTTCCTGCGGGAGGGACCGGGCGACGTCGGGCAGGCCCTCGCCTCGGGCGCCCTGACGCTCGACACCCGCCGGGCCGCCACCCTGCGCTCGGGCTCGGCCTGGGGCGGCGAGATCGTGGCCCTCCTCGAGTCCACGCTCAGGTCTGCGCTGGACGGCGGCTACAAGGGGCTCAGGGTGAGCGGCGAGCTCCTCAGCGTCTACGGCGGGGTGGCCACCCTCGACCGCTTCTTCGAGTGCGAGTCGGCCCTGAAGCGCCTCTTCCGCGAGCACCCCCTGGTGGCGCTCTTCCAGTACAACCGGCGCCAGTGCTCGCAGGGCATGCTGGCCGGCGTCCTGCGCATGCACCCCTTCGTGCTCCACGGGGGCGAGGTCCACCGCAACTGGCTGTACGTGCCGCCCGCCCCGCCCGGAGCACCGGAGGAGGAGGGCGACCGCACCATCAAGCTCATCTCCGAGCGCGATCGGGCCGAGGTGGCCTTCGCGCGCAGCGGAGAGCGCCTCCGCCACGCGCTCGAGGGCGGCGCCCACGGGCTGTGGGACTGGGACCTCGGCTCGAACCGCCTGGCCCTCAACCGGCGCTGGGGGGAGATCCCGGGCCTCGACGCCTCGCGCGGCAGCGTCTCGGTCGCGGAGTTCGAGGCGAGCGTGCACCCCGACGACCTCGCGCCCCTCTGGAAGGCCCTGCAGGACGAGCTGCAGGGCCGCAGCCGGCGGCTCGAGCTCGAGCTGCGCATGCGGACCGACGCCGGCTGGCGGCGCGTGCTCATGCGCGGTGCGATCGTGGAGCGCGACCGCACCGACCGCCCGTTGCGGATGGCCGGCACCTTCACCGACGTCACCCCCCTGCGCGTGCGCAGCGAGCAGGCCTCCGGGCACGAGCGGCTCTCCACCATCGGTCTCCTGGCGGGCGGTCTCGCACACGAGATCAACAACCCGCTCGCCTGGATCACCGCCAACCTCGAGCACGTGAAGGAGCTCCTGCTCGAGGGCTTCCCCCCCGGGGCGAGCGCGCCCGGGCTCGTCGCCAAGCTCTCCGAGATCCTCGAGGAGACCAAGGAGGGCGCGGCGCGGATCCGCGACACGGTACGCGCCCTGCGCGCGCTCACCTCGCCCGGCGACGGCGCTCACGGGCCGAGCGACGTGCGCGCCGAGCTCCTCAAGGCCGTCGCCCAGGTCCGCGAGGACCTGCCGCGCTGGACGAGGCTCACCCTGGAGATCCCGCCGGCCCTGCCCCTCGCCCAGGCTCACCCGGCCATCGACCGCATCTTCGTGAACCTCCTCGCCCACGCGGCGCGCGCCATCCCGCAGGCCCACGGGACGACCGAGGTGCAGGTGTCGGCCCGCGCCGAGGGCGATCGGCTGGTGGTGGAGATCTCCGACACCGGGCTCGGCGCGAGCCTCAGCGAGCGCGAGCAGACCTTCGACGTCATCCCGGCCGGCGAGCGGCTCGACCAGGCGGTCCGCCTGCCCCTGCCCTTCTCGCGCATGATCATCGAGGCCTCCGGCGGGCAGCTGGAGTTCGAGAGCGCCCCCTCGAGCGGTACCCGGGTGCGGATGGCGCTCCCCCTCGCCCAGGCGGACGGCGCCGAGCCGGACGAGCGGACGCCGCGCGCCAAGGCCTCCTCGCCCGATCCGTGAGGGCGGGCTTGGGCCGCGCCGCCCAAGCGCTTCCCGTCAGTTGAGGTAGGTCGGCTTCGCCTGCGCCGGGGCGCGCTCCTGCATGAGGTCGAGCCCCTGCCGCGTGAGCAAGAAGCGCACCTTGCCCGGCCCGCGGGCGGTCTCGAGCTCGGCCTCGAAGGCCGGGCCTCCGATGGTGCCGAGGAGCATGTCCTTGCGGAGGTTGAGCACCCGGCCGCTCACGACGTCGCCCGCGACCGGGGTCACCCCCGCGTCTCGCGTGTACAGGTCGAGGGCCGCCTGGTGCAGCGTGGCCGCCAGCGCCCCCGTCAGCGGCAGCGAGCTGAACAGGACGGAGATGAGGAGCCTGGCGGGCGGCGGTTGCTCGGCCATGCCGCCATTCTAACCCGACGGGCGCGTCGCGGCGCGGCGGCCCCGGATCACGCCGCGGGGCGCGGCAGCGCTGGCGCGCTCGAGGAGCCCGAATCCGCGTGGGCGCGGCCGAGCAGCGCCCCCAGCTCGTCGTCG
>DATJVF010000196.1:0-2327 GCA_035501995.1 Anaeromyxobacteraceae bacterium | reverse complement strand
CCGAGGCCCTTCGGGTACTGCTCGGTGGCGAAGACCGGCATCCCGAACTCGAGCGAGGCGAGGATGAGGGCACGGCAGTACTTCTCCACCGGCGCGAAGTTCCACATCGCCGGGACGAGCCTCTCCTGCACGTCCACCACGAGGGCCAGCGCGGCCTTGCGGTCCATCGGCGTTCGGGTGGCCATGGCGTCGCTCCTCGACCTTCGGGGGAGGTCGTCGGCAGGGTCATCGTGATCAGAAGAGGAGGGGCCCCTTGACCCTCCCGTGCGCGGTCCCGGCCAAGGACCGCGCGGGCCGGCGGCGCGACCCCCGGGGTTCGGTGGCTCAGGCACGGCCAGCCATCCTATTCGCTGGCGCGCCTCCGTGCACGAGGTCGCCCGCCCCCGCCGCTAGACCGCGTAACCCGCCGCACCCGCCGCCGCCGCGGCCTCGGGATCGATCGTCACGTCCACGCAGTAGACCGCGTCCGACGCGAAGGCGCGCTCGAGGGCCGGGACGAGCTGCTCGGGGGCCTCGACGTGCTCGCCGCGGCCCCCCATGGCCTCGACGATGCGGTCGTAGCGGGTCGGCGCGAGGCGGGTGGCGGGCGCGTGCTCGTCCCCGTAGAGATGGCGCTGCGGCACGCGGATCTGGCCCCAGGCCGCGTCGTTGCCGACCACCACCACCATGGGCAGCCGAAAGCGCACCGCCGTCTCGTAGTCCATGCCATTCAGGCCGAAGGCGCCGTCGCCCTGCACGACGCAGACCGTCCGCTGCGGGGCGAGGAGCTTCGCCGCGAGGGCGAAGGGCGCACCCACCCCCAGGCAGCCGAGCGGACCGGGATCGAGCCAACGGCCGGGCCCGGGCACGCGCAGCACCTTGGCGGCCACGGCCACCACGTTCCCTCCGTCGCCCACGTAGGTCACGTCGGTGCGCGAGGCGACGGTGTCGAGCGCCTTCGCCAGCCGGAAGTGGTGGATGGGGCGCTGGTCGCTCTCCTCGTAGGCGCGCTGGCGGGCCGCCCGCTCGGCCTCCCGGGCGCGCAGCCTTGCGGCCCATTCGGGGCCGCCCCAGGGCTTGGCGGTGGCGCCGCCGGCCTCCTCGAGGAGCTGGGCGAGCACGCTCTGAGCGTCGCCCAGGATCCCGACCTCGACCGGCCGGTTACGGCCGATCTCGGAGGGGTCGATGTCGACCTCGACGAGCTTCGCGCCCGGCGCGAAGGTTGGCTCGGTTCCGTAGCCCAGGCGAAAGTCGAGCGGGGTGCCCACCGTCAGCACGACGTCCGCCTCCGCCAGCGCCTCCTTGCGCGAGGCCTGGAAGAAGGAGGGATGATCGGGCGGGAGGCAGCCCCGTCCCATGCCGTTCAGGTACACCGGGACGCCCGTCGCCTCGGCGAGCCGGGCGAGTGTCTCGGGGGCCCCGTCCCAGTAGACCGAGGAGCCGCCCAGCAGCACCGGCCGCTCGGCCCGCGCGAGGAGCGCCGCCGCCCTTGCGACCAGGGCCGGATCGCCGGGGCTACGGGCCTCGGTGCGATAGCCCTGGGCGGCGGCGAGGAGCGCCTCGTCGGCGCCGTTCGAGAGCACGTCCCAGGGGATCTCGAGGAACACCGGCCCCGGGCGGCCGCCGCGGGCCACCCGGAAGGCCCGGGCCAGGAAGGCCGGTACGAGTTCGGGAGACGGGATCCGATCGGACCACTTGGTGATCCCGGCGAAGAGTTGCGTCTGGGGCATCTCCTGCAGCGAGCCGCGGCCCTGGTTGAAGCTGGGGGCCGCGCCCCCCAGGACGAGCAGGGGCACGTTGGCGGCCCAGGCGTTGGCGACGGCGGTCACGGTACCCGTCACGCCGGGCCCGGCGGTGACGAGGCAGACGCCGAGGCGGCGGGTGAGGCGCGCCCAGGCGTCGGCGGCGTGGGCCGCCGCCTGCTCGTGCCGGGTGTCGACGAGGCGAACCCCCTCCTCGACGCAGCCCGCGTAGATGGGGGCGATGTGGAGACCGGAGAGGGTGAAGGCGGTCTCGACCCCCTCCCTGCGCAGCATGCGCGCGACGAGCTGACCCCCGGTGAGCGTCCCCATGGTGCCTCCGTGCGACAGCACAATGCCCCGCGTGCCGCGAGGGCGCACGGGGCATTCGGGGACCTCGGACCTACGAGGTCAGGCGCTCTTGCGGAAGCGCGACAGGTTCGCCGGCAGCTCGGCGAGCGGCGGGAAGGTCTTGTCCGGGTGGATGGTGGCGAGGCGGCCGTAGAGCTGGCTCTCGCTCTCGGTATTGCTGGGGTCAGGGATGCAGCAATCCACCGGGCACACCGCCGCGCAGGCCTCCTCGTCATGGAAGCCGACGCACTCGGTGCA